>JAENXO010000375.1 GCA_016649455.1 Gemmatimonadota bacterium
CTGCGCTCTCCGCCTGACCGGATCGACTCGGGCGGGCCCTCTGCCAGGAGCCGCCCCTGGCGGATCACGGCGACTCGATCGCAAACCCGTTCGGCCTCGAGCAGGTTGTGCGTCGTGAGAAAAACCGTAACACCCCTCTCCCGAGCCAGGGAGACGAGTTCTCGCCGGAGCGCAACCGCGGTCGGCGGATCGAGTCCCGCGGTCGGCTCATCCAGGAACAGCAGTTCTGGTCGGTTGATGAACGCCCGGGCGAGGGCGAGTTTCTGCTTCATTCCACGTGAGAAATCGGCCACGGGATCATCTCGCCGCTCCCACAGCCCGATTTCCTCCAACAGGGCGCGGATCCGGGCTTCCCGTTCGTTCGAGTCGAGACGGGCAACCCTCGCGAAGAAGTCCAGGTTCTGGCGAGCGGTGAGCCGGTCGTACAGACCGTCGTTTTCCAGCAGCACACCAACTCGTTCACGAATCCCCTGGCTGTCGCTGAGGACGTCCCGTCCCAGGACCTCGGCCGTGCCCTCGGACGGCTCGACCAGGCCGAGCAGCAGCCGGATCGTGGTCGTCTTCCCGGCGCCGTTAGGTCCGAGAAATCCGAAGATCGAGCCGGAGGGGACCTCGAGATCCAGTCCGTCCACGGCCAGGACATCGCCGAATCGGCGGGTCAGTCCGTGCGCTCGGATCGCAGTGGTCACGCGCGATCCAGGTGAGCTCGGAGGCGCGCCGTCACCCGGAGTGCCGCTCGAGGTCCGCGTCGACCATCATGCGGACCAGCTCCTCGAAGCTCACGACCGGCTCCCAATCGAGCAGCCGCTTTGCTTTCGAGGCGTCCGCGCACAGCTCTTCCACCTCGGCCGGGCGCAAGAAAGCGGGATCCTCCATCACGTATGCCTCCCAGTCGAGGCCCACGTGCTCGAACGCGACGCGGCATACGTCACGGACCGAGTGCATGACACCGGTTCCGATCACGAAGTCCTCCGGCTCCTCCAGCTGCAGCATTCGCCACATCGCATCGACGTAGTCGCCGGCAAATCCCCAGTCGCGGCAGGCATCGAGGTTCCCGAGCCTCAGCACCTTCTGCTGCTTCAGCTTGATGCGGGCCACGGCGTCAGTAATCTTCCGGGTCACGAATTCGAGGCCACGTCTCGGACTCTCGTGATTGAACAGAATCCCGCTGACCGCAAACAGGTCGTAGCTCTCCCGGTAGTTCACCGTAATGAAGTGTCCGTAGACCTTCGCGACACCGTACGGGCTGCGTGGATAGAACGGGGTTTCCTCGTCCTGAGGGGTGCGCCGGACCTTGCCGAACATCTCGGAGCTGGATGCCTGGTAGAACCGGATATCCGGATTGACCGTGCGTAACCCGTCCAGCATCCGCGTTACACCGAGAGCCGTGAATTCTCCGGTAAGGAGAGGTTGATTCCAGGACGTCGGAACGAAGCTCTGCGCGGCGAGATTGTAGACCTCCCACGGCTCGACATCCTCGAGCACAGTGATGATCGACAGCTGATCGAGGAGGTCCATCTGGTGGAGCGTAACACGATCGCGGATATGCTGTATCCGCTCGAACTTCTCGACCGATGAACGGCGCACAGTTCCGTGCACCTCGTATCCCTTTTCGAGCAGGAAATCAGCCAGGTACGAACCATCCTGCCCGGTGATCCCCGTTACCAGTGCGCGCTTGGTCATATTCCCTGACTACCCCAGTGAGTTTGGCCGGCGGTCTGTTTTCGAAGCCGGAAGATATGTGGAGGCCCCGGTCTGTGCAGGACCGGGATCCGGCAGGCGGCTGGAATCCGTTGGAGCTCTCAGGCCCGCGCGCTCTCGAGCCTCTTCATTGCGAGGCCTGCCACCCACTCACCAAACGGCAGACTTCCCGTGAGTCCGGGCGACACCGCGTTCAGAACATGGACACAATTTTCCGTTTCACGGACCAGAAAATCGTCCACCAGACTGCCGTCGCGCCGGATCAGTTGCGCGCGATTTCCGGCGAATGAGCGCGCGAGATCCTCCGGACGCAATTCGGGCAGCAGCTCCGCCGCTTCCTTCCAGATGTCGACCAGGCGAAAATTCTTCCGAACCTCGCGGATCGCCAGCCGGCGGAAACGTGGATCCCGGAACAGGGCCCGGAATCCAGGCCAGGCCAAGGTCCCTGCCAGGTCTGCTCCATTCACCCCGAACAGTCCGTAGGACTCACGTCCGGGTGCCAGCATCGCGCCCGGCCCGAGCAGGACACGACCGTCCGTTCTGCGCGACGCGTGAACCCCGAGAAACGGATAGGTGAGATCCGGCGCCCGATAGACATGGCTCCGCACCAGGTGCTCTCGTTCGGGCACGAGCTCGGCGTAGAACCCGCGAAACGGAATGACGCGCACATCGCTCGCCACACCGCCGGCCACCCGGTCAGCTTGCAGCCCGGCGCAGTTCACTGCTACCGCCGCCTCCAGTACGCCGGCGTTCGTCCGCACCCGGGCAACTCCTCCGCCGTCCACCACTGCCGCGACGCGAACGCCGTATTGAACCGCTGATCCCCGCGAATCGGCTTCGTCGAGCAGGCTGCGCACGAACGCTTCCGAGTCGAAGCTCGCGCCTTCGGGAGCGTGAAGAGCCGCCACGCCGGCAGCGTGCGGCTCGATTCGCCTGATTTCCTCGGCATCGACGATCCGGGCTTCGACCCGGTTCGCATCAGAGCGGCGCTGCAGCTCCTCGAGGGTCGGAATCTCGTCTTCATCGACCGCGACCACGAGAATCCCGCCCTGCTCCAGCGGAACCCGTCGCTCGAGGCACCAGGCCCTGAGCCTGCGACTGCCTTCGACACAGAACTCGGCCTTCCTGGTCCCGGGCTTCAGGTTGTAGCCGGCGTGAACCACGCCGCTGTTCCGGCCACTCTGGTGAAGAGCCGGGCGTGGCTCCTTCTCGAGCACCGTAACCCGGGCCCCGGCCAGGGAAAGGTGATAGGCTACGCTCGCTCCGATCGCACCCGCGCCGACGACGATTACATCCGTGGAATCGCTCATGCAGGAAACATAGCAGGGAGCCCGCCCTGACGAGTCCGTGGAGAGAGGATCAAGGCAGGCCAAGCTTCCTCTCGCACGCGAATTGCTCTTTCGTGGCCCGTCATGAAATCAAATACGGCGGAACCGAGACGCACCAAGGCATCCCTGTCGGGAGAGCTGTCCGACTTTCTGATCGAATTCTCGGCGGCGCTGCAGAAGCACTCC
>JAENXO010000005.1 GCA_016649455.1 Gemmatimonadota bacterium
GTCGGGGTCGGGGCCGCCACATTGGGCTCCGTTCCGCCGCCGCCGTCACCCGAGTAGAAGTACACGTTGTCCACGTAGATGGTCGGGCTGGCCCCCGAGAGGATCAGCTGCGCCAGGTTCGTCCGACCCGTGAGTCCGACGAAGTCCGAGAGCGGGACGTCGAGAACGCTCCACGCTCCCGTCGTCATCGCGGGAACCGTGTTCTCGTTCAGCGTGACTTCGTGCTCACTGTCGTCTCCGCCCCCGAACTCTCCGTCCGGCCCGAAGTCGACCAGTTTGATTTTGAATTCCGACGAATCGAAGGTCCACACGTCCATGTGGAAGTGTGTCATCGACGTCACGTCGATCGGCTCTGAGGTGAACTCGATCGCCGCGAACCCCAGGTTCGAGTAACGCTTCGTGTCGTCACCCTCGATCTGCACGTCTTCCAAGTCCGCCGTATCGAAGTCGGCCGACCAGGTATCCACGACCACGTCCGTGTAGGCGTTGCTGAACAGCGAGATGACCTGTCCGGCCGGAACCGTCGGTGTTGGCGCCGCGTTCGTGGGCACCTCGATGGTGCCGACGGTTACGGTGACGGCGCCGTCCGCGTTGGCCGAGCCCAGCGTCGCGGTGATGGTGGCCGTGCCGGTTCCCACGGCCGTTATCGTCCCGTCGGCTGCGACGGTGGCCACGGAGGCGTCGGACGAGCCGAAGGTGAAGTAGTAGGGAGAGGCCTGCACCAAAACTTCCCGGCCTCCCACGTTGTACGTCACCGTCGTTCCCTCGACCTTGACGGTGGAGCCGACGGTGGTGGTCACGTTCTGGGTCGCGATCGCCGGCCGCGGGTTCGTGATCGTGGGATCGTTGACGAACTGTACCTCATCGAGCCAAAGCTCGTATCCTGCGTCCTCCTCGGGACCCGAGGCGACTTCGAAGAGGCCTCGCTCCACGGACAGCTTCTCGGGGAGGGGAATCGGGATGACGTACCTCTCCCAAATCGTGGTGAGGGGAAGATCCGTCACCTGGGCCCCGTACAGCGAGTTTCCGGTGTTGTCGTTTCCGATTCCCGCCACGCCGAGGGTCGCAGTCATGCTGGATCGAGCCCAGAACTCGAGCGCGTTGTAGCCACTCAGGTTCCGCTCGCCAGAGCTGGTGAAGGCTCCTCCGGCGAAGCTGCCCTCTGGATCGCCGAAATTCGGTATGGTGAACTGCAGCGATCGCGAGCCCTGGTAAGTCACGGCAAACGAGATGTCCAGGGCGGTGACCTTGGATCCGGAGAACGCCGCGTAATCGACACCGGGTCCGAACTCGTCCAGGAACACTTCCGAGTCCGTCGGAAGAGGCGCGGGCTCCAACATGCTCACGTCCCGTTCACAACTCGTCGTTCCAAGGAAAAGCGCCGCGGTAAGGACGGCGATGGGGCGAGAAACGATTCTCGAAGTCATGGCCTGCCTCGAGGCTGGGTGCGGGATCCCAACGTCACGAGCCACCGGAGGAGCGGACCGTCGAACCCCGCTTTGTTCGGTTGTCGAACAAAGTAGGCGCCGGGAATCCGCGCTGTCAAGTGCGGCGGGGCCGCAATCGACGGGCGTTCACAGCCGTGAACGTATGGTCCGAGTGGCCGCTGATCGCCCTCACCCCTCCCACCAGGGCAAATCCAGCCGCGCCATGAACTCGTCGAATCGCGGATCCGCCAGCACGTCGGGCGGAATCCCCATGATCGGGTCGATCGGCGCCCCCGCGCGCCAGGCGTGGTTCGGCTCGTGGGTCAGCCAGCGGTGCGTCGCCTCCACGTCCCCGAGCGCGCCGTACAGAGAGGTCAGGCCGCTCGCGTAGAGCGGTATGACGTCTCCCGCCTCGATCTCGCGGGCGATCTGTCGGGCGTCCTCGGTGCGGCCCGCGCGGGCGTACGTGACTCCGAGCATCCAGCGCATGTAGGGGTGCACCTCGGCCATCCGCTCGTGCGTGGCGATCGCTTCCTCGTCGTTTCCTTCCATCTGCTGGGCGGCCCCGAGCACCAGGAGCCCCATGTTCCCGTCCGGCCTCAGCTCGAGCGTCCGCCGGGCCCGCTCTTTCGCCCGCTCCGTGTCGCCTCCGTAGAGGTAGGCCCAGCCGAGCAGGGCCGACTGGAAGGGCGTGAACGGGTCGAGCTTATACGCGAGCTCGTGCTCTGCCACGGCCTCGTCGTACCGGTTCAACACGAGGAGCAGCCACGCATAGTGGAAGTGGTTCATCGCGATGCTGGGATTCAGTCCGTTGGCGCGCCGGAACGCGGCCTCTGCGCCCTCCCAGTCCCAGTCCGCATAGAACCGGACGTCGCCGAGCGCCGACCACGCCTCGGCGAGTGTCGAGTCGAGCCGCACGGCTCGATTGGCTGCCGCACTGGCCATGGTCCAGGCGTCCGCCGTGGGGTTCGGACCGTGCCCTACCGCCGAGTACCCGAGCGCGAGGCCCGCCCAAGCCATCGCGTCGGTGGGATTCTCGTCTGTCGCCTCGTGCAGGTACGCGAGCCCCTCGGCGACCTCCTTCGGAGAGCTCTCATGCACGAGGTGCATCCCCTTCAGGTAGGCCTCGTACGTAGCGGGGTCGATGCGGCGTTCGCTTCGGAGACGCGCCTCTTCGTCGGCGGTGACATCGACCTTCGCGCCGGCCGCGATCGCCCGTGCCGCCTCCCCGTACATCTCGTACAGGCCGGCGATCGTTTCATCGAGTTCCCCCGTCCACAGCAGGGTCTCCCTCGGCTCCGCCTCGATCAGTTGCAGCCGGATCCGCACCGTATCCCCGTCCCGGGCGAGAAAGGAGGCCACGATGCCCTGCACGCCTAGCTCCTCGGCGATCTCCGGCACCGTCCGGTCGAGGTCTTCGTAGCGCATGACGGAGGGCCGCGAGACCACGCGGAAACCCGAGATCGCCGCGATATGGTCGATGAGCGCCTGGTGCTGCCCCTCCACGAAGTGTTCCTCCTCGCCCGTGAGGTTCTCCGGTGCGAGCACAGCGATCGTGTAGGGGGCCGCGGCCTGGGCGGGCGTACCGCGGCCGAACAACCACCATGCAGCCACGGCGGCGACGATCGCGATCGCGGCTCCGGCGAGCGAGCGGGCGCGATTCCAGCGACCTCGGCCGGACGGGATCCGCTCGGCCGACTCCGGCGCGGCGAGGGCCTGCTCGAGTGCCCGGGCCGAGGCGTAGCGGTCGGCGGCGTCAGGCGACATCGCCTTCGCGACCACCGCTTCGAGCTCAGGCAGTACGCTCTTCCGGCGCGTCCGGATGCTCGGGGTCTCGTCCGCGACCTTGCGGGCGAGGATCGCCAGCGGCGTGGCCCCCTGGAAGGCGGGCTCACCCGTCAGCATCTCCCAGAGCACGCAGCCGAGGGCGTATACATCGGCCCGGCCGTCCACCTTGCCGCCGGACGCCTGCTCCGGGCTCATGTACGCCGGCGTTCCGACGGCGAGCCCCGTCGCAGTCATTCCCTCCGGGCCCGCGGCGCCGACGGCCCGGGCCACGCCGAAGTCAGCGATCACGGCGTGCCCTGCCTCGAACATGATGTTCGAGGGCTTAATGTCGCGGTGGATCACGCCTTTTTCGTGGGCGTGCGCGAGGGCGTCGGCCACCTCGCGCGCGATCCGGAGCGCTTCCTCGACGGGGAGCGGGCCCTCGCGCACGATCCGTTCTTCCAGCGTCTCGCCCTCCACGTAAGGCATCACGTAGAACAGGAGCCCGTCCGCCTCGCCGGAGTCGATGAGAGTGAGGATGCGCGGATGGGTGAGGCCGGCGACGATTTCGATCTCGTGGAGAAATCGCTCGGTCCCGACGCTGGCGGCGAGCTCCGGGTGGAGGACCTTCAGGGCGACCTTCCGGCTGTGTTTCCGGTCGGTCGCGAGCCAGACCGTGGCCATCCCGCCTCGGCCGACTTCGCGCTCGAGGTCGTAGCGGCCCTCTAGGGCACGGGCGAGTCGCGTTGCGACGTCCTGCATGGCGGCACTCCGTCGGGCGGTGAGGGGGAGACGTCGTCAGAATATATACTTCTGCGCGGTTTCCTCGCACCCGCGGGCGCCCCGGAGGTCCGGATGCCTGACATTCCGTCGCACGCGCGACCGACCTCCCCTTGTTCCGATCCGCGGCCGCGCCTACCGTTTGCGGGTCCCCGGCCGACCGGTGGTCCTGCTGGCAGGACCCGCCTCCCGAGTCCGCACCCGGCCGGGCGACGCCGCTCTCCCACTCGCAGGAGGAAGGTGTGGATCGAACGGGCGACGACCGGTCGGGCAGGCGTGACGCGCAGCGCGCGGAGCTTCTCGAATGCCTGCGCGGACCGCTCGCGGATCGCTACGTCCTGGAGGATGTTCTGGAGGACGGGCCCATCGCCTCGGTCGTCCGCGCCCGGGACGTGAAGCACGGGCGTCAGGTCTCCCTCAAGGTCCTGCGCCCGGCGCTTTCGGCCGCGGTCGAGGGGCAGCGTTTCCTGCGCGAGATCGACACGATCGCCGGCCTGAGCCACCCGCACATCGTCACGCTCATCGACTCCGGGGACGTCGCGGGCCTCTACTACTACGTGGTGCCGCACGTGGAGGGCGAGTCGCTCCGCCGGCGCCTCGACCGCGAGCGACAGATTCCGGTGGACGAGGCAGTCCGGATCGCGATCGACGTGGCGGACGGGCTCGACCATGCGCACCGCCGCGGTGTCGTGCACCGGGACATCAACCCGGCGACGATCCTACTCTCGGAGGGGCACGCGACGATCGCGGACTTCGGAGTGGCTCGCGCGATCGACTCCGCGGGCGGCGAGCGGCTTACCGCGGTCGGGGTGAGCCTGGGCACGCCGGCCTACGCGAGCCCGGAGCAGCTGGCGGGAGAGGAGATGCTAGGCGCCCGGGCGGACGTCTACTCGCTCGGCTGCGTCCTGTACGAAATGCTGGTCGGAGAGCCGCCGCTCGCCGGCCCCAACCTCGGGGCGACGATCCAGCGCCGGCTCCGGGAGGACGCACCGTCCGCGCGGGCGCTTCGCGGCACGGTGCCCGCCGCGCTCGACGAGGCGATCCGGACGGCGATGGCGCGACTGCCGGCAGACCGGTTCGGTTCGGCGTCCGAGTTGCGGGAGGCGCTACGGGACGTGGCGCGGGGCCCGGCGCGCCCCGACGGGGCGGCGTCGGCTCCGCCCGACGGACGCCGGCTCGCGGCCGTCTTCGCGCTCGACATGGTCGGCTACTCGCGCCTCATGGAGGCGGACGAGGCGGACACTCTCGCGCGCCAGCAGGCAGTCCGCTCCGAGCTGATCGACCCCGCCATCGAGAGCCATCGCGGCCGGGTAGTCAAAGGGACGGGAGATGGCCTGCTCGCTGAGTTCGCCAGCGCGGTGGATGCCGTCGAATGCGCCGCCGAGATCCAGAAGGCGATGTCTGAGCGCGAAGCGGATACCCCGGTGGAAAGCCGCATCCAGTTCCGCATCGGGATCAATGTCGGGGACATCGTCGCCCGGGATGGAGACATCTTCGGGGATGGCGTCAACGTGGCGGCCAGGATCGAGTCGCTCGCCGATCCCGGCGGCATCCTGGTGTCCCAGAGCGCCTACGACCAGGTGCACAACAAGGTCAAGCTGGGGTTCGAGGACTTCGGTTCCCATCCGATCAAGAACCTCGAGAAGCCGGTGCACGTTTACCGGGTGCTGGCTGATTCCGTGGCCTCGGGTACGTCACGCGGGTGGAGCAGCTTCAGGCAGCGCAAGGTTGTCCAGTGGACGGCGGCCTATTTCGCGGCAGCGTGGCTTTCCCTCGAACTGTTCGACATGGTCGCCGAGCAATTCCTGTGGCCGATCTGGATTCGCCAGAGTGCGACCGTGCTCCTGCTGTTCGGCCTGCTCGTCACGCTGGTCCTCGCCTGGAATCATGGTGAACGTGGCCGACAGAGGGTGGGAGCCGGCGAGCTGGCTCTTCTCGCGACGCTCCTGGCCCTGGCGGCCGGAAGCGTCTGGACGCTGAGGACGGGCCCGGCTGACGGGGCGTCGCCTGACGCCGACGTCGGACGGGAAACGGTGCCGCTGGACGAGCCCGTGCTCGCGGTCCTGCCGTTCACAGATCTCTCGCCCGGCGGCGACCAGGCGTACTTCGCGGACGGACTGCACGAGGAGCTGCTACATCAGCTGGCCGTCCTGCGCGGCCTGCATCTCACTTCACGCACCTCGGTCGAGCACTTCCGCGGCAGCCCGTCCACGGTCCGCGCGATCGCGGACTCGCTCGGGGCCCGGTACGCGATGGAGGGAAGCGTGCGCCGGGCGGGGGACAGTATTCGCGTCACCGTGCAGTTGATCGACGCTGCGGCCGATGAGCACATCTGGTCGGAAACCTACGACGCACGCCTGACGCTCGACGAAATCTTCGCCGTGCAGACACGCATCGCGGAGGGCGTCGCCGGCTCACTCGGGGGCACATTTGCGGCCGGGGCGAGTGGTCGGCTCGGCCGAGTGCCGACTTCGAGCCTCGACGCCTACAATTTCTATCTCCGGGCCCTGTATCACTACAATCGGGCCACGGCCGAGGACCTGGAAATTGCGGCCGCCGAGCTCGAGCGGGCGGTCGCGCTTGACCCCGAATTCGGGCGGGCACACGGACTGCTCGGACTGGTCTACGTAGTGCTGCGAAACCGAAGCATTCGTTCTACGGACGAAGCCTTCCCGATCGTGCGGCGCCAGGCGGAGATCGCGATGCGGCTCGCGCCCGACGAGCCGGAAAGCCGGATGGCGCAAACCGCGGTGTACTGGACTCTCGAGTGGGACTGGGAAGCGGCACGACAGGAGCTCGAACGAGTCCTCGAGCTCGACCCGAACTCGTCCCTGGCACCCTGGGCCCTGGCGGAATGGTACGGCGTGATCGCAGGCGACACGGAACAGGGCCTGCGCCAGATCGCGAACGCAAGGCGCGTCGATCCGCTGTCCCCGCGCGTCGACCAGATGGAGGCATGGGTCCTGTATGTCGGCCGCCGCAACAGCGAGTCCGCAGAGATCCTCGAACGGGTCCACCGCGCTCAGCCCGATGATCCTGTGACAACCATCTACCTCGCGCAGATGCTAGCAGCCGCGGGGCGCCGAGACGAGGCGGCGGACCTGCTATCCGGAGTCCTCCCGAACGTGGAGGACTGGCAGCGGGTCGAAGTCGTCATGGCGTACGTACAACTCGGGGAGATCGAGCTCGCTCGAGAGCACATGGCGCGGGCGCTCGCCTTCCGCGAGTCGGGCGGGCAGATACCGGCGATCGACCTCTCCATCGGTTTCGCATTCATCGGCGAGACAGAGGCCGCGCTCGATTGGCTGGAGCGGAGCTTCCGCGAGGAGGGTGGAAGTTACATGCTCCGCCATCCCGGCTTCGACTCGCTGCGCGGCGAGCCGCGGTTCCAGGCGCTGTGGGACGAGGTCGGGCTGCCTGGAGCGCCTCCTTCCGACTGACAACTTCACGCACGGCGGCCGCCCGCCTCAGTTCCCGCTCGTCTCCCGCGCGTCGATTCGGGTCGCCAGTGTCCCGGCCCTGAACAATTTGGCGAATCCTGCGAAAATGGAGATCAGCCGAGTTGCTACGCGAGTCTAAAGTGCTGGAAATGCGCAACCTGTATTTGGAATGAATGGTGCGTGCACAGATTCTCTGCGCAGCATGCGGTTCGCATGCCCAGGACCCAACGAAACCGGGGGCAGAGAAACATGAGATTCGCAGACGAACTGAGAGGCCTGACGATCGCGGCCGGCGCCGTACTGGCGCTTGGAGCCGTCGGATGCGGCGATGACGCCACGGGACCCGTCGGTCTTCAGCCGGAAGTGCTGGCCGTGGCGCCGGACACCGGAAACGTGGGCACGCTGGTCGCGATCACGGGCGCCAGCTTCGAGGCGGGTGCCGGCGTGGCGTTCGGCGGATTCGCCTCGACTTCGGTCCAGTTCGTAGACGGGTCCACGGTTCTCGCGCACGCGCCGGACGGTCTGCAGACCGACGCGGTGTACGACGTTCGGGTCACGAATCCTGGCGGCAAGAGCGACGTGCTGGCCGGAGCCTACAAGGCGGTAGCTCCGGTGCTCCAGGTGGTGAACGGCGTCTCGCGGCCCAGCGGCAACTCGGGCAGCACCGTCATCCTCGAGGGGAAGTCCTTTGGGGACCAGGTCGCCTTCGGCCAGGTGTTCTTCGTAGACGGGGCGGGCCAGCCCGTAGAAGCCACCGTCGCGCTGGAGGACAACTGGACGAACGAGTTCATCGTCACGACGGTCCCCGCCGGCGCGGAGACGGGGCCGGTGTGGATCGAGACGCCCACCGGCGTGACCGACTCGATCGAGTTCCGCGTCACGCAGTCGGCGAGCTTCAGTCCGTCGCAGATCAACTGGTCCGCGACGACGCCGCTGCCCGAGGCTCTGCAGGGACTGGGCGCCATACATCTCTCGGTGGAGACGGGACCGGCCCCCGGACAGCTCGTGTTCGTGACCGGCGGAGCGGACGGGGCGCTGTCGCCGAAGACGGGGGTCCGCTACTCGGAGATCGACGCGACGGGCCAGTTCTCGGCTTGGACGGACGGGCAGTCGCTTCCGGCGGCGCGCGCGTTCCACGGGGCCGTGATCGCGACGCCGTTCAACGCGCTCGTGGACACCCTGCAGGCAGGGCAGCTGTACGTGGTCGGAGGCATCGATGACACGGGTGCGCCGACGACCACCGTCCACCACGCCTCGGTGGAGCTCGACCGCTCGAATCCAGTGTGGACCGAGGTGACACCGCTCCCGCAGCCACTCCACTCCATGGGCGTCACGGTCTTCCGGTCGTGGCTCTACGTGGCGGGCGGCGCGGGGCCGGGCAACTCGCCGAGCGACGCGGTATACCGGGCCCGCATCGAGGAGGACGGAGGTCTCGGACCGTGGGAGACACAGCCCTCTCTTCCCGTGGCCGTCGCATATGCTCCGCTCGCGCAATCGGCCGGCGTGCTGTACGTCCCGGGTGGCGAGACGGGTACCTTCGCCCCTGGCGATGCTGCGCTCACGGCCACGCGTACGAGCGAGATCTGGTACGCGCGGCTGGACCTCCGGACCGGGGTAATCCCTGCCGCGTCCTGGACGGCGAATCCCGGTTCCCTGATCAAGAACCGCTCGAGCCACACGGCCGTGGTAGCCGGCGGCTGGGTCCTGGTCAGTGGGGGGCTCTACAACGGAGCGGCCAATTCGTCCACCGAGCACTCCTTCGCGCAGATCGACGTGGACGGAACCCTGGGCAGCTTCGGTGGGGCCACGGGATCCCAGACCATCGCGGCCGCCGGCGGCGCGCCGTTCTTCCACCACACCGCGCTGCAGTACGTGGACGCGTCGCTCGAGGCCCACGTGGTCGTTCTCGGCGGAACGGATGTCTCGGACCCGGCGACGCCGATCGCGGAGGTCTACATCTACTGACCGGGTCGGTGACCGGGTGAGGGCGAGGCGGCCCCGGGGATCCCCCATCCCCGGGGCCGCCGCTCACAGGGGACACGGGGAGCTCCACACATGATCGCACGTTCGTGGGCTGATTCCGTTCCGGCCGACCGGGCCGACGATTACTCTGAAGTTCTCCGGAAACCGGGTGACGCGGTTGCTCCCGAGGCGCGATTCGACCGATCTTCCCGCCCATGAGCAAATCTCCCGGCTCTCTGCCGCGCCTGTTCGCCGAATTCAAGCGGCGCAAGGTGTTCCGCGTCGTGGCGGTGTACGGGGCCACTTCGTTCGTCATTCTCCAGGTCGTCGATCTCGCTTTCCCCAGACTCGGATTGCCGGAGTGGACGGTTACGTTCGTTCTCCTCGCCGCGATGGCCGGCTTTCCGATCGCCGTCGTGCTCGCCTGGGCGTTCGAGTCGACGCCGCAAGGAATGAAGCGCACAGAGGACGCGGCGCCGGGTGAGCTGGAGGCGATCGCCGCCCAGCCCGCGTCGCGCCGCTGGCCCGCCGGCCTGCTGGCGCTCGCCGGAGTGGCACTGCTCTTCGGAGGCGGTTGGTGGATGGGCCAGCGAAGCGATTCCGGAGCGACGGTTCCAGGGACGGAGTCTGCCGTCGAAGCTGCCGACGCCGAACTCGGCAAATCCGTGGCGGTCCTGCCGTTCGTCGATCTGTCGCAGGCCGGGGACCAGGAGTGGTTCGCCGACGGGCTCACCGAGGAGATCCTCAATTCGCTCGCCGCGCTGCCGGAGCTGAGGGTCACGGCGCGCACCTCGAGCTTCCAGTTCAAAGGCCAGGACCGAGACATCAAGGAGATCGCGGACACGCTGGGAGTCGCCTACGTGGTCGAGGGATCGCTTCGGCGCATCGGCGACGAGCTGATCGTCACGGCGCAGTTGATCCGGGCCGCGGACAGGATGCATATCTGGTCGAACAGCTACGAGCGCTTGGCCGAGGACCTGTTCGACGTGCAGCGGGACGTGGCTGAGAAGGTGGCCACGGCGCTCGACGTGTTCCTCGATGACGACAAGCGGGATGCGATGTTCCGCAGCGGAACGCGCAACGTGGAAGCGTTCGAAGCTTTTCTCCGCGGGGCCGAAGAAGCCGAGAAGTGGCATGCCGGAGAAGCGGGCCCGGACTCGGATGCGGGACAGGCCGAGTTCGAGCGGGCACTGGCGCTGGACCCGGAGTACGCGGAAGCCGCGATCGCCCACATGGACCGATACTCGCACGCGCTGATGAGCGGGCTCGACATCGGGATGTCGCAGGACGAGGCCCGTGACGCGCTGCTGCGGGATCTCGATTACGCGGCCGAGCACGCGTCGAACCCGACGACGCGGCTCGTGGCGGAGATCAACGCCGAGATATTCTCGCCGACGTGGCATCGCATGGGGGGACTGGTCGAGCAGTTCGCGCAACGGCCCGACGTGGCGCAGAAGCGCATCAGCGACGGAGGAGTCGGCTGGCTTCGCCACCTGCTGACCATCGCTGACACGAGACTGGCACGGACGTTGACGGAGGCGGACACGGCGGCGAACCCCCTCGACCCGACATCCTGGTGGGGTCTCGCCCTCGTCGAGCTCGCCGAAGGCGATTCCGATGCGGCCATGGAGACGCTGGAGCGCGGTCGCCGGAGGGCGGGTAATCACCGCTTCATAAACATGACGGCGAATCTGGTCCGGTTGCGCGAAGACCCCACGCCGGCCCGGCGCTGGGTCGAGCGGGACGAGGATGAGCCCGACAGCGAGTTTCCTGAGAATCTGTGGCTCCCGGCCTACCGGGCGCTCGGCGATGAAGCCAGCGTGGCCGCGCTCGCGCGGCGCATCGACGCGCTTCCCGGCGGGAGTGCGATGTTTGTGCAGATCATCGCAGTCAGCGGTTCGGTCCCGTTCGACCTCGCGGATACGCCGAGCTTCGCGCGGCGGCTGGAGGAGGCGGAGATCGACCTGTCCGAATTTGGAGTGCCGGAGGCAGAGCGAAGCGAGTAGACCGGATCGCCTTACCGGCTTGCCACCTTCCCGGGGCTCGATGATCTTTGGGCGCCCTCCATTTCCCGAGCCGGTCGAGGTTGTGATGAATGCGCTCTCCGTCGATTTGAGCTTCAAGTGCCGACTTTCCGCAGCGGCTGTCTGTCTCGCGATGACTTTTGTCGCCTGCGCGCCGGAGCGGGCCGAGACCCCGGTATCCGACGCGAGGCCGCAGGCCGAGCGCATGGCGGACGTCGACCTGATCCCCCGTGACGTGCTGTTCGGCAACCCGGACAAGGTCGGACCCGACCTGAGCCCGGACGGCACCAGGCTCGCCTACCTGGCGCCGGTGGATGGAGCCCTGAACGTGTGGGTCGGGCCTGCCGGAGACCCCTCCGCGGCCGTGCCGGTGACGCGGGACGACGATCCCGTCTTCCAGTACTGGTTCGCCTTCGACAACCAGCACCTGCTCTACCTGCAGGATGACAAGGGGGACGAGAACAACCACGTCTACTCCGTGAACCTGGAGACCGGCGCCACGACGGACCTGACGCCGATCGAAGGCGTCGCCGCCCAGCTCGAAGACCTCAGCCACGCGCACCCGGGGCACATTCTCGTGGGGCTGAACGACCGTGATCCGGAGTATCACGACCTGTACCGGATCGACATCGCGACGGGCGAGCGTGAGCTCGTGCAGCGCAACGACGGATTCGCGGGCTTCCTGACGGACGACGAGTATAACGTCCGCTTTGCGATCCGCTTCCTCCCCTCGGGGACGCTGGAAATGATGGAGCGCAGCGAGAGAGGCGAGTGGCAGCTCTGGACGGAGATTCCGGACGAAGACAACCTCTCGACCGGTCCCATTGGATTCGACCGGACGGGCACCCGGCTTCAGATGCAGGACAGCAGGGGTCGGAACACGAGCGCGGTGTTCGAGATCGATCTCGCCTCGGGCGAGTCCGAGCTCATCAGCGAGAACGCGCGGGCCGACGCCGGGATCATCCTCCGGCATCCGACCGAGAGGAACATCCAGGCCGTGTCATACACCTACGAGCGCCGGGACTGGGACATTCTCGATCCGGCGGTGGGGGATGATATCGCGGCGCTGGATGCGTTGAGCGACGGCGACTGGAACGTGATCAGCCGGACGCTCGATGACCGCAAGTGGGTCGTGGCGTTCGTGGAGAGTGACGGGCCGGTTCCATACTACGTGTGGGACCGGGACCGGAAGGAAGCCACCTTCCTGTTCACCAACCGTGACGAGCTGACGCAATTCACCCTGGCTCCGATGAACTCCGAGGTCATCGAGGCGCGCGACGGGCTGAAGCTGGTCAGCTATCTCACGCTGCCCGTGGGGAGCGATCCGGACGGAGACGGGCGGCCGGACGAGGCGCTTCCGATGGTCCTGCTCGTGCACGGCGGACCGTGGGGACGGGACAGCTGGGGGTACAACGGACTCCACCAGTTCCTCGCTAACCGGGGATACGCCGTGCTGTCGGTGAATTTCCGGGGCTCGACGGGACTCGGGAAGGAGTTTACGAACGCCGGCGATCTCGAGTGGGGCGCCGCGATGCACGACGACCTGATCGACGCGGTCGAGTGGGCGATCGGCGAGCAGATCGCCGACCGTGATCGCGTCGCGATCATGGGGGGGAGCTACGGGGGGTACGCCACCCTGGTCGGCATGACGATGACCCCGGACGTCTTCGCGGCCGGGGTGGACATCGTCGGGCCGTCGAACCTGAATACGCTCCTCAGCACGATCCCGCCGTACTGGGAGCCGATCATGAACCTGTTCAGAACGCGGGTGGGCGACCCCGACACCCCTGAAGGGCAGGCGCTCCTGACGGAGCGGTCGCCGCTTACCTACGTGGACAGCATCCGCAAGCCTCTGTTGATCGGCCAGGGCGCCAACGACCCGCGGGTCAAGCAGGCCGAGTCCGACCAGATCGTCGAGGCCATGACGACAAAGGGGATCCCCGTCACCTACACGCTGTTCCCGGACGAGGGTCATGGCTTCGCGCGGCCGGAGAACAGCCTCGCGTTCTTTGCCGTCTCCGAGGTCTTCCTCGCCGAGCACCTCGGAGGACGGCACCAGTGGATCGCCGATGGTGACTTCCAGGGATCGACGATCCAGGTTCCGGCTGGAGCGGCCGACATTCCGGGCCTCGAGGCGGCGATTCCGGAACCAGCGGAGAACTGAGATCCGGGGGCCCGGGCAGGTACCGGGCCCCGCCCCCGCAACAGATTACACATCCCTGCAACGCCGGTCACTGCTTGAGGAACGTTCCCGGCAAGCGCTGAGTCAGACAATCGCCCCGAAATGCCCCTGAAATCGGGCGATTCCGACGGCGCAGCACACTTACGCACCCTGTCGAACGGTTCTTGCACCTGAGGACGCCGTCGCAGCCGGGAAAGCCCCTCGCGGACGGTGGAGCCGACTCCCGCGCGTGACACCGTACGGAGGCACAATGATCGACATACTGGTCGCACTGGGATTCGCGGGATGCATCTACGGCATCGCTCGCACCATGGGCTGGCACCCGAACTTCCGGCACGTTGCGTGGTGGACGGTCGCCGTGATGTTCGCGATCGCCGCGTACGGAGAGCTGTCCATCGCACGGTCCGGCGAGGCGACACCCCATGTGGGACACGTCATTCCTCTCGTCGTCCTCGGCGGCGTGCTGTACGGGATCGGGCGAGGCATGGAGTGGATCGCGCTGAGGACAGCGGGTGAGGATCCCGCCCCTGACCTCTCTGAACCCGAAGTGGTCACCTGATACTCAGCCCCCAAACGACGGCAGTCTCCACAGTCCCTGCACTGGCGGCCTGAGGATCGCGGGCCGCCGGTCCCCTCCGACTCGCGATCCGTCTGCCGCGACGCGTAGAATGACCGTGGCGGGGCCTCGCGCGCTCCCGATCGAAGCTCGACCACAGGAGTGTACGCATGTTCACCGATCTGCGGGCCAGACATCGAATCGCCGTCGCGTCTCTCGCTGTCGCGGCCGGGCTCTCGGCCTGCAGCACCGAGGAAGACACCGGTGGTAGTAGCGCCGAGGCGCCGGCGGGGGGCACGGTCGCCGTCGGCGTCGCCGCCAGCCCGACCACCCTCCTGCCGCCGCTCGCCACCTCGGCCCTCGACGGAGAGCTGGGGGCGATCCTGTACCTGGGGCTGAATTTCGCCGAGTGGCGAAAGGGGGGCATGGTCTACCCCGAGGGGCACCCGCTCGCTCTCGCGCGGTCCTGGGAGGTGGATGGGGCGAAGCTGACGTATCGACTGGACGTGAATCGGCGCTGGTCGGACGGCACGCCCGTCGCGGCTCGTGACGTCGTGTTCACCTACGAGCTGCTCCGGAGCCTGGATCACCTTCCGATGTCGGTTGCGGCGGCCCGGATGGACTCGGTCGTGGCCCGGGATGACTCCACCGTCGTGTTCTACTTCGAGCAGGAGTATCCGGGCATGCTGTTCGACTCCGGCGTGGGCGTACTTCCGTCGCACGTGTACAGTGGCCTGCCGGAGGAGCGCCTCATGGAGGCGGCGAGGTCGATACGGGCCGCTTCCGACGGTCTCGTGGTGAGCGGGCCGTTCACGGTGACCGACTGGAGCACCGGCGAGCGTCTCGAGCTGACCCGGAATCCGTCGTTCTCGCCGACCTCGCGGGTTGCCAGGATCGTATTCGTCACGATTCCCGATCCGACCTCGCGCCTGGCCTCGTTTCGTTCCGGGGAGCTGGATCTCGCCCAGGTCGACGACTTCCGGGAAGCCGTCCGGACCTCGGAAGCGACGGGCGCCGTGGTCCTGCGCGTGCCGCAGCGGGGCTATGACTACATCGCCTGGAACCCCGCGGCCCACCCGGCATTCGAGGACCAACGAGTGCGCGAGGCGCTGTCGCGGGCGATCGACCGGTCGGCCATCCTGTCGGCCCTCGACATGACGGACTTCGCCGAGAAGGCCTACGGGCCCTACGGGTCGATTTTCGGCTCGCTGGCTCCCTCGGCCCCGCCGGGAGGCGACTTCGATCCGCAGACCGCCCGCCGCCTTCTGTCCGAGGCCGGTTGGGAGGACCGGGACGACGACGGAGTCCGCGAGCGCGGGGACGTGCGGCTCGCGTTCAAGCTCGAAGTGCCGGCCGGGAACAATCGCAGGCTGGATGCGGCGCAGATCATCCAGGCACAACTCGCGGATGTCGGTGTCGATATCGAGGTCGCGATCCAGGAATTCAACTCGCTGTTCACACGCGCGCGGGCACGTGACTACGAGGCCGTGCTGCTCGGGTGGCAGGTCGGTCTGGATCCGGACATCTCGTTCTTCTGGGCCGATCCGGAAAGCCCGGTCAACGTGGTTGGATACGAAGGAGCCGAAGCGAGGTCGCACATCGAGCAGGCGCTCGCGTCCACGACCGCGGACGCGGCCGCGCCGCACTGGAGGGAGGCGGCTCGCCTCATCGCGTCCGACTTTCCCTATGCATTCCTCTGGTATTTCGACTTCGCCTGGCTGGCGTCGCCCCGGCTCCAGGGGATCCTGATGGATCCGGTCGGATTCTTCCGGAATCCGCAGGAGTGGAGCCTGGCACCCGACGCATGACCTGAAGAGAGGGGGCCCTCCGTCGCCGGTGGCCCCCTCTCGTATTCCATAGTTCTGCGGTTGGCGCGGACTGGCCGCGCTTGCTGCCCTCAGGTGGCGCCGCCGTTGTCGTCGAAGCCGTCGTTGCCATCGACTCCGTTGTCGTCGAATCCATCGTTGCCGTCGTCGTCACCGTCCCGGTCGTCATCTTCGAACGCGTCGATCGACAGCTCGATGTTGTTCTCGACCAGCTGCTCGTTCGGCCCGCCGTCGTTCGCCGAGCGCGGGTCGACGAGGTCACCGCCCGCGGTGAGGAACCACGTCGAGACGTCGATCGAGAGAGTGACGTTGACCGGGCTGGAGTCGGCGCCGACCACGAGCGGTGGAACCAGAGCGTGCTCCTGCTCCTCGCTCAAATCGGTCAGGTACGTGAACTGCTCTCCGTCGAAGGTGCCCTCGACCCGGATGCTCACCCGCTCGAACTCCGGATGTGCCAGGAGGAACGCGAGGTCTTCCGGGGTGTCGTCCTCTGGCTTGTGGATCCGGAACTCGACCTCGTCGTACACGTCCGCCGGTACGCTCCCGATCGAGATCACCTGGTCCACCGAGCCGTCGACCGGCAGCTCGAGGATCATCGGACCGGTAGAGAACTCCTCGCAGTCATCGTCGTCGCCCGAGACGTGGTCGTCGCAGTCGTCGTCGAACTGCCGTTCGAGCTCGATCTCGCGCACGACCATCGCCACCCGCTGGATCACGAGCTCCGACGAACCGTCGTTCTGCACGATGTCAAACAGGGCGCCGCCGGTGTGGGAGAACGTGGCGGCCGCCGGGGTCCTTACCGCGACCGAAAGGGACACGGTTCCCGTGCCGGCCGTACCGCCGCCTCCGGGGCCGGCCGGGGAATCGGTGGAATCGCTGCAGGCCGCGAGGGCGAGCACCAGCGAAGAGGAAAGCAGTCCGAGCTTCGAAACGGTGTTCATCGTCAACTCCCTGTGTGGGTGTAAGGTCCGCGTCAGTCCCGTCTGCCATTCCATATGGCAATCTCGGTTCCTGCGGTGCCGCAGCCGCCAGAAGCGCTGTAAAAGACTGTGAAGGTCTCACTTACATGCGGACGATGTCGATGAGGGTGCTGGGGAAGCGGTGTAGCGCTACGCTACAAGTGGTTGGAATAGTGGAGCGGAGGGTTGCAGGTGCGGTGCCGGTGCGTCGATCGATCAGGAATTCGCGGGTTCCTCGCCGGGCACCCCGAGCTCCCGTTCGAGCTCGGCGGCAACGTGAGTCGAGCCCAGGCTCCGGAACACGCGGGCCGCCTGCTCGCGCCGCGACCGCGCCTCCCTCCCGTCGCCCACCCGGAGTGCCAGGTCCGCCAAGTCGCGAAGCGTCTCGGCCTCGAGGAGCCGGTTCTTCGTGCCGACCGCTGCGCGCAGGGCGCAGTCGAGGTCGGCGCGCGCCTCCGAGACGCGGGACAGGGCCGCGCGCGCCCGCCCGCGTATGCGTTGACCGGTGCCTTCCGTGATCGGGTCTCCGAGGCGGCGCGCGAGTCTCAGCCCCCATTCGACGAGGCCCAGCGCGCCGGCCGGATCGTTCTGCATCACGTGCAACTCGGCCCTGCCGACCGAAGCCATGGCCACGATCGGCTCGTACCCGTTCTCCCGGCCCAACCTCACGGCCTCGCGATACGCGTCGTGGGCGTCCTCGAACTTCCGCAGATCCCGGTAGGAGATCGCCAGGCTCTGGTAGGTCTGGGACAGGCCCCGCGCCTGGCCGAGCCGCTGGAACAAGGGGATGGCCAGCTGATACAGGGTCAGTGCCGTATCGGGATCTCCCTCGAGATTCGCAAGGGCGCCAAGATTCAGGCTGGCCCGGGCGAGCATGTCGTGGTCGTGCTCGGCCTCGGCCAGGGCCATCAGTGTGTCGAAGGCGTCCCGAGCCTCTCCTGTCCGTCCGAGCTCGAACGCGGAGATGCCCCGAAGGTTCAGCGCCCGCATGGTACCCTCTACGTCGCGGCGCCGGCGGGCGGCCAGCTCGAATTCCGAGGCGTGCGCCGCCAGCTCCTCCATCCGTCCGAGATGGTAGAGCGCCTCCCCGACGCGATAAGCGAGCTCCGTCGAGGCGACGCCATTCCCTCCCGGAAGGAACCCGTCGAGGAGTTCCAGGAGCTCCGTCCATCGCGAGTCCGCGGCCAGGGCCGCGGCACGCTGGGCTACTCCGGGTGCATCCATGCTGCGGTCGATGTTCGGGTCATCAGTTCTGCCTGGAGCCTGGCATCAGATGCCGAGACCGTAGCGTGAGAATCCCCGCAGGAATGCTCGGATCCGGTCCGTTTCGAGGTCCTTGACATCGCCCGATCTCTCCCAGTCGTCGCCGGGGCTCTCCTGTCGCCACAGGTCGATCTCGACCTCCAGTTCCGGGTCGGAGACTCCGTCGTTGTCGTAGTCGTCGTCGGCGTTGGAATACCGGATCTCCAGCTCTGCCGGCCGGAGCGGATCGAACGTGAGCCCGGACGGCTCCATGGTCGCGATCAGGAGCTGCGGGTCCACGACGACACGGATCCACACCGTGTCACCCGCGGCGAACGGCTGCCCCGGACGGGTGGGATGCGAGGGCGGGTAGGAAGCCAGGCTCTCGTCATCCAGCTTGAATTCGAGGAACTTCTCGCCCGAGTCCTGGCCCGGCAGCGGCAGGTAGCGGATCTCCAGATCGAGCTGTTCTCCTGCGATCGCGACGACGGTCGTGTCGTAGGTGACGAGCTGCGGCGCGGCGGCCGCCTGCCGGAGGAAGGTGAGCTCCGCGTTGGGAACGGAATCCGGCGGATCGGACGGCCCGGCCGGCCCGGCCGGGTCGTCGCCTCCGCAGGCCGCCGCCGTCAAGATCCAGGCTCCGAGGAGCAGCGCCGGCAGCCGGCGGAAGCGGGACGTCCTGCGTACAGTGTCCATGAGTCACGTCATCCTTGATCCGGGGGTCAGATCCCGCGCTCGCGGGGTTCGCCTTCTGACGCGGCAAGGACCGTTCCGACCGAAATGCCCGGAAAAACGGCCTCGACCGGTGCGCCGGTACGTACAGGCGCACGACAGTTGTATCGGATCGCTACACCTCGTCCGTCGCATCCAGGAGTCGATACAGTCGCGTGCGGGTCGTCCCGAGCAGCCGGGCCGCCGCGCTCTTGTTCCCGTCACACAGTTCGAGAGCCGCCCGGGCGGCCGCCACTTCGATTTCGGCGAGTGTCGCCGGGAAGGGAATCGGACTGTCCTCGCCGCCGACGGACGTCTGCCGGGTTTCAGGCGACTCGTCCAGCGCCAGCGCTTCGGGATCGACGTCTCGGCCGTCGCTCATCAGCAGGGCCCGCTCGATCGCGTTTCGCAGTTCGCGGATATTTCCGGGCCAGCGGTGCCTGCGGATCGCGGCGATCGCGTCGGGCGTGAGGCCGACACGGGGCAGGCCGTACTCCTCGCTCAGTTTCGCGAGAAAATGCCGAGCCAGGAATACCGCGTCATCGCCACGCTCCCTCAACGCCGGCATCTTGAGTGTGATCACGGCCAGCCGGTAATACAGATCCTCGCGAAATCGACCTTCCCTCACCTCGCTGACAAGGTTCACGTTCGCCGCCGCCAGGATCCGCACGTCCGCGTGGACGCTCCGCACGCCTCCCACGCGCCGGACCTCCTTCGTCTCCAGGACACGCAGCAGTTTGCTCTGGAGCTCGAGCGGCAGCGTGGAGACTTCGTCGAGAAACAGGGTGCCGCGGTCGGCTACCTCGAACAGGCCGGGTTTCGTCGTGCGGGCGTCGGTGAACGCCCCCTTCTCGTGTCCGAACAGCTCGGATTCGAGCAGGTTAGCCGGTATGGCGGAGCAATTGACGGCCACGAAAGCCTGCTTCGCACGCGGTCCGTTGAAATGAACAGCCTGGGCGAGAAGCTCCTTGCCCGTGCCCGTCTCCCCGGTGATCAGGACGGTGGCGCGCCCGCCGGGAATCACACGCGCCGCACGCTCCAGGGTCGCGCGAAGGGACGGATCCTTGCCCAGAATCGCGCCGAAGTCATACGCACCGGACCGGGCCTCCGATTCGCTCTCATCCGTCCGGAGCACTTCGAGAGTCCGGGCACGGCGCGCCAACTCCTCCTCCAGGCGCTCGAAATCGTCGGGCAGGGCAAAGTAGCCGCCCGCTCCACGGGCCATCAGCTCGACGGCCAGCCGGTGGTCCTTCTCCGCACCGATGACGAGTGGGGCTTCGATGCCCGCGCGCTGGGCATCGAGCAGGATGTCGATCGCGCGGTCCTCCTGGCCGCCGCACGACAGGATGGCGGCAATGGACCGACCGCTGCCCACGGGCTCGGGAGCCTCGCTGAGCGTCAACTCCACCCCGAGCCGTGACGCCAGAGGCGCCCAGACGTCGGCGAACGCCTCGGCCGACCCGAAGACCGTCATGGAGATGCGAGTTGCCATCAGGGACCCGGAAAAGTTGCGAGTGGCCCGCTATCGACGGGCAGATCCACACCTGTAGCGTAACGCTGCAACTCCTCCCCTGTCCACGGCGGCCCCGTGCGCAGGCCCCGGGGATCGTCGATCTCGGCGCCTGAGGGACGCGTTTCGAGGTACAGCACGAATCCCGGGCAAACGTTGGCCCTGTCCCCGGAACAGATTACACATCCCGCAATGCCGAGCATGGCTCGAGGTGCCCCGGCGGCATGTGGGGAACCACACAACTACCTCGAAGTCCGCTTGAAATCACCCGATTCGGGCGTCGCAGGACGCGCATTCCACTATCGAACGGATCTTGCGGTGGACGAAGCCATCGAAACGAGGCACGCTGCTCACTGGAGGGGCGCCGACTCCCGCCCGTGACACCGCATGGAGGCACGATGATCGACATTCTGGTCGCACTGGCATTCGCAGGCTGCATCTACGGCATCGCCCGCGCCATGGGCTGGTACCCCCGGTTCCGGACCGTCGCCTGGTGGACGGTTGCCGTGATGTTCGCGATCGCCGCGTACGGCGAGCTGACCATCGCACGGTCCGGCGAGGCGACGCCGAGCGTGGGACACCTCATTCCTCTCGTTCTCCTCGGGGGCACGCTCTATCTGGTGGGGCGCGGTGTGGAGTGGTACGCGGGGAAGGCGGAGCTGGGGAATTCGGCCGCTGAAGTCGCTGACTCGGATGCTCAGGTGCAATCTCGTTTCGAGAGCACGGGCGAGGAGAACCTCCTGTTCGGCTTGCCGATCAGGAGCTGATGCTGTCGCGCTGCGCCGCGCGACTCACCCGGTGCGAAACGCCGGCACCACCCACCCATCGATCAACCGCGCTTCCGTAGCCCTCGCCCAAGCGTCGGAGACGGAACCTCCGGCACCTGAAGTACCTACATCCAGTCCGTGGGCGGACCCGGGCGGGTCCTCGCCTCGCAAACCGACATTAACAGGAGCAACGATGGAATACCGCACCCTCGGCCGCACCGACCTCCACATCGCCCCTCTCGTCCTCGGCGGAAACGTGTTCGGCTGGACCACGGACGAGGGCGCCTCGTTCCGGATCCTCGACGCGTTGCTCGACCACGGCCTGAACGCGATCGACACGGCGGACGTCTACTCTGCCTGGGTCGAGGGCCACGAGGGCGGCGAGTCGGAGACGGTGATCGGGAACTGGCTCGCGGCGCGGGGCGGTAATGTCCGGGACCGGGTCGTACTGATCACAAAGGTCGGCTACCAGGGCGGCCTGTCGCGGGATCACATCCTCGAGGCAGCCGAGGCCTCGCTGCGGCGGCTGCGCACGGACCGGATCGACCTCTACTTCTCACACAAGCCGGATCCGGAGACGCCGATCGAGGAGACGCTGGAGGCACACGAGCGGCTGATCGAGCAGGGGAAGGTCCGCTGGGTCGGCGCCTCGAACTACGACGCGGGCCAGCTGGAGGCGGCGCTGGAGGCGGGCGCCGAGCCCGGCCGGGCCCGCTACGAGGTGCTGCAGCCCGAGTACAACCTGTACGCTCGGACGGGCTACGA
>JAENXO010000504.1 GCA_016649455.1 Gemmatimonadota bacterium
AGCCGTCAGGGCGATGATGCCGCCCTCGCCGTTGTTGTCGGCCCGCATGATGAAGCCCAGGTACTTGACCGAAATGACGAGGATCAGCGACCAGAAGATCAGGGAGAGAACTCCGAGCACGTTCTCGGGCGAGGCGTGGACCCCGTACGCTCCGTGCAGCGACTCACGCAGCGCGTAGATCGGACTCGTGCCGATGTCGCCGTACACGATTCCCAGCGCGCCGAGCGACAGGAAGGCGAGGTACTTACCGCGGGGCTGTTCCTTCGCGTGGCCCTGCGTATCAGCGTTCGGCTCGGCAGGCTTCACGCGTCGGTTTCCCCGGTATCTGTTGCTTCGTCAGCCATTGCGGCGAACGTCCGCTCCAGGAGCGCCTTCGTGGCCCGGATCCCGTCCGGCTCCGACAGCCGCTGTCCTTCGTACTCGATCCCGATCCACCCTGCGTACTCTGAGTCCCGCACGATCCGGAGCAGGCGACCGTAGTCGAGACCGGTTTCCTCTCCGTCCGTCCCGAAGTCGTTGCTCTTCGCGCTGACGGCTCGCGCCAGGGGCATCAGCTCCGACAGCCCAAGGTACGGGTCATACCGTTCGGATTCCGATACCTGCCAGTTGCCGAAGTCGGGAAGCGTTCCGAGCCCGGCGTGGTCCGCCGCCCGGATCGTGGCGGCGAGCCAGGCACCATCGCTGGACACGCCCCCGTGGTTCTCGACCAGCACCGAGAGCCCGAACGGCTCCGCCCGCTCGGCCAGCCGGCGCAGCCCATCGGCCGCGAGGCGGGACTGCTCCTCACGCGCTCCCTCGCTGGCCGCATTGACGCGGATCGCGTGGCAGCCGAGCGCCGCCGCCGCCTCGAGCCAGCGAACGTGATTGTCGATCGTGGTCTGCCGGGCGGCGGGATCCGGGTCGCCGATCCGACCCTCGCCGTCACACATGATCAGCAGGCTTCGCACACCTTCGGCTTCGCAGCGCGACTTCAGCTCCGACACCCAGCCGGAAGGCAGATCCCGGTAAAACGAATTCACGTACTCGACGGCCTCGAGGCCGTATTCGAGCTTCGCCACCTTCGGGAAGTCGAGCGGGTCCATCCCACCATCGTACAGCGCCCGGTGCAGCGACCACTGGGCGAGCGAGATCGGAAACATCGGTTCTCCGGTTCCGGGCTGGTGTCCCGCAGGCGCGGGCCTCGCGGCATATGCAGCCGCGATTCGTCTGGGCGAGACCCGAGCCAGGGCGGTGAGGCCCGTCACAGCAACCGTGGCGCGGATGAAATCCCGGCGGGTCCGGGAGCCCGGGGAGCGGGCCAGGAGCATGTCGTCCATCGGGCTTCCTTGCCGGGAAGGGTCCTGGCGGACGTAGATTCGAAGCGTACCCGTTTCTTCGGGACGCGCGTCCACGAGCGACGGAACCTAATACCGGGAGCTGATTTCGCCATTCCCGGGGCGGGACGACTGAAAGTCGACCCGAGACACGCACTACGGAGCGACCGGATGAGCCGCCCACCGCAGCACCGCAGTCCTGAACGGAACGCGCAGAAGCAGGCGGTCACGTCCCGCCAGGAAGCGCTCGGCCAGCTTCGCAGGTTCGAGGGCAGCCGCTGGCAGCTGTTCCGGGCGCTGCTGGTATTCGAGGCGAAGCTCGCCGTGGACGGCCTGAAGGACTTCATCCTCGCGCCGCTGGCGCTGCTCGCCTGCCTGCTGGACATGAAACGGGCCCGAAAAGGTGAGGAGTGGGAGTCGTTCGAAAACGTGC
This sequence comes from Gemmatimonadota bacterium, assembly GCA_016649455.1. Taxonomy (GTDB): domain Bacteria; phylum Gemmatimonadota; class Gemmatimonadetes; order Palauibacterales; family Palauibacteraceae; genus Carthagonibacter. The sequence continues at coordinate 1,747 of JAENXO010000504.1, forward strand.
TGCTGCTGGGGGAGCGGTTCGAGCGCTGGGTGGCGTTGTACGGGATTCCAGGGCGGGATCCGCTGGATCCGGATGATCCACAGGACCTGAAGCGAGGCGGAATCCTGGACGAGGGAGGCAGCGACGTGCTGCTCGACTCGATCGAGATGACCGCGAAGAAGATCGGCCGGGAAATCCGGGACAGGTCGGGATCGAGCCGAGATGCCCCGGATGCCGGGCCGGAAGGAAGAAACTAGCGGAAGCGCGCCGCGATCCACTCCGCGATCGCGTCCAGGGCCACCGGAGACATCGTCTCCTCGATGGTAACATACTCCGTCGGCGCGCCCGTGTCCGACGTCTGGAACAGGTGGTTGAGCTCCGGTAGGACAGTCACCGTGACATCCGGATTCCCGCTGTCGGCCAACGCCTGCTCCACCGGTGCGCGGTTGCCCTCGGGCGGCACCTGCATGTCCTTCGCCCCCCACAGCAACAGCACCGGCACCT
>JAENXO010000207.1 GCA_016649455.1 Gemmatimonadota bacterium
GGAAGCGTCATGCGCCCCGCCCGCACGGCCGTCTCGCAGTCCCGGACCAGCCGGGGATACAGGCGGTCCACTTCGTACTGCATGTAGCCGAGCACTTCCCGCGCCGTGTCCCCTTTGACGACTTCCTCGATCGACCAGCCGCCCTCTTCGTGAAGGCCGATATGCACGACGTGGGTGTCGCCGAACAGGTTGTGCAGGTCGCCGAGCGTCTCCTGGTAGGCGCCGACCAGGAAGACAGCGAGGTAGTAGTCCTCTCCCGTCCGAAGCTGGTGCAGTTCGAGCGACTTCTTCACGTCCCGCACGTCCACGAACCGGTCGATCTTCCCGTCCGAGTCACAGGTCATGTCGGCCAGTACGGCTTTGTGCGTAGGCTCTTCATCGAGCCGGTGGATCGGCATGATCGGGAACAGCTGGCCGATCGCCCAGCTGTCCGGCAGCGACTGAAACAGCGAGAAATTGCAGAAGTAGGTTTCGCTGAGAATCTCCTCCAGGGTCTCCAGCTCTTCCGGAGGCACTTCCATGCTGCTCATCACGTCGGCGACGCGGGCGCAGGTGGCCCAGAACAGCTGCTCGGCCAGGCCACGGAACTCGAGACTCAGATAACCCAGGTTGAACAGGTCCAGGGACTGCTCACGTGCCTGGACCGCATCATGGTAGGCTTCGACCAGCGTACGTTCGTGCACCGACTGGTAGGCGTACGCGAGGTCACGAATCGGCTGTGGCAGCTCCTCATCGTCCGTCACGTCGACGGCCCCGGAGTAGGTGGTCCTCGGTCCCGCGGCTCCCAGGACATTCACCACCAGTACGCTCTGGTAGGCGGCCATCGCCCGGCCGGACTCGCTGATGATCGTCGGGTGCGGTACTTCCCGCTCGTTGCACACGCTGGCGATCCGGTACACCACCTCGTTCGCGTACTCCTGGATCGTGTAGTTCATCGATGACGGAAAGTTTGTCCGACTTCCGTCGTAGTCCACTCCGAGACCACCACCCACGTCCACGTACTCGATTCCCACCCCGAGGCGCACGAGCTCGGCGTAAATGTGTCCCAGCTCGCCGACAGCCTCCTTCAGCCGCCGGATGTCCTGGATCTGACTTCCCGTGTGGCAGTGCACGAGTTTCAGGCAGTCCAGCATCCCGTGCACCGTGAGCAGCTCGACCATCTCGAGCACCTCGCTGACGAACAGGCCGAACTTCGATTTCTCGCCCGCCGAATCCCGCCAGCGCCCGGCGCCCTGGCTCGCCAGCTTCACGCGGACGCCGATATTCGGCTTCACGTCGTAGCGGTCGGCGTGCTTGAGCAGCAGGCGGAGCTCGCTGAAATTCTCGACCACGGGAATGATGTTCCGACCCAGCTTCGCCGACAGGATGACGGCCTCTATGTAGCTGTCGTCCTTGAACCCGTTGCACACGATGAGGCGGCCGGGCGAGTCCTCGGTCATCGCCATCACTGCCAGCAGCTCGGGCTTCGATCCGACTTCGAGACCGAAGTCGTAGTCCGACCCGTAACGGAACACCTCCTCCACGACCGGGCGTTGCTGGTTCACCTTGATCGGGTACACGGCCACGTACCGGCCCTCGAACTCGTTCTCGTCGATCGCGGCCTGGAACGCATCGCGCAGCGTGCGCAGCCGGTGGGCCAGGATCTCGGAGAAACGGATCAGCAGCGGCGCCGTGAGGTCCCGGTCGCGCAGCCCCTCGACGACTTCGAGCAAGTCGATCTCGGCATCGTTGGTGGCGTGCGGCCGGACCACGACGTGCCCGTCTGCCGAGATGTCGAAGTACCCCTGCCCCCACGCACCCACCTGGTACAGTTCGGCACTGTCTTCGGGCGTCCAGCGCGTGCCGCGAATCCCGGCGGTGCTCGTTCGCGTATTCATGGATGCGAAGATACCGCGCACCCCCTCGACCCGGAAGTTCGTTCGGGCGTTTCAACCGTTGGGTCGGTGGCGGCGTCTAAGCGGACGTCAGGTGTGATCCCGTGACCGATGGAGGAGAGAATGTTCGACAGCTCGAGATCAGGGAGCCCCGCCGCACTGCTCGGGGCTCTCGTCTGTTTCGCCGCCCTTCCCGGCGGCGCGATCGCCCAGCAGGCGGAGACGTTTCAGCTCCAGGGAGACGCCGTAGCGATCTACAACCTCGCGGGCAAAGTCCAGGTCCGGGGTGGATCCGGGTCCGACGTGGCCGTGTCGGTTCGCCGCGGCGGCTCCGATGCGGGCCGCCTCGCAGTGCAGACCGGAAACGTGAACACGCGTCAGAAGGGGTTCGGGTCGGTGAACTCCCTGCGGGTCGTATACCCGCAGGAAACGATCGTCTACGCCGATGGCAACGGCAATTCAGAGATCAGGGTGCGGGACGACGGCACGTTCTTCGGTGACTCTGACGATGGAAAGAAGATAAAAATCCGGGATTCCGGCTCCGGCGTGAAGGCCCATGCGGACCTCGAGATCACGGTTCCGTCCGGGCGTGCAGTCCTGGTGGCGCTGGCGGTCGGAGAGGTCCGGGTCGAGAACGTGAACGGGCGTCTGTACGTGGACGTGGCATCCGCCGACATCTGGTCCTCCGGTGGCAGAGGCGAGTTCGTATTCGACACCGGTTCTGGCGATATCGAGGTCAAGGGCCACGACGGCGGCCTGGTGTGCGACACGGGGTCCGGCGACGTGGTCGTCGAGAACGTGAACGGCGGCGAACTGAATTTCGACACCGGAAGCGGGGACGTGACCGGCAGGGGAATCAGGGGCAGTTCACTGCGTGCCGACACGGGCTCGGGCGACGTCGAGCTGCACGACGTGAGCGTGGATGAAATCAACGCGGACACGGGCTCCGGCGACGTGATGCTGGACCTGGCCTCGGCCCCCAGCGACATCCTGGTGGACGTGGGAAGCGGCGACGTTCTGCTTCGACTGCCGGACGGATTCGGAGCGACGATCGACGTCGACACCGGCTCGGGAGACATCCAGACCGATCTGCCCGTGCAGGTGACCGAGATCGACGACGACGTGCTGCGCGGAACGATCGGGGATGGCTCGGGACGGGTCAGGGTCGATACGGGATCCGGCAGCGTGAAGTTCGAGAAGCGCTGAACTAAGCGGCACAATTGAAGCCAGGGGCGGGGGCAGCCGGCTCCCGCCCCGACCGGCGGTCAGCCCCCTGGAGGCCGCCCCGTTGGTCCCCAGACGGTCACCTTCTCGAGCTGGCCGCGGGTCTCCGCCGTGTCTATCACCACGACGGTTTCCGCCAGCTTGTCCTCCAGGCCCTGCCGATTCGGATCCCACAGGATTCGCAGGAATCCCTCGAATCCCGTGAACAGCGAGGCGGCGTAGCCCCCGAAACGCTCGAACGACACCCAGTAGCCGAGCGGCTTCCCGTCCAGCCGCACGATCCGGATGTTGAGCAGCCGCTTGCCCGGCGTACGGCCGCGGAAGAATCCGGTCAGGAAGGTGAAGTACAGACCGGACCACCCGAGTCCGAGTCCGAATTCGTCGAGCAGGTTGGTGACCGTGCGCCGCAGGCCTTTCTCCTCCTCGGCCTCGAGCTCGGCCCGGGCCTCGTTCAGTCCCTGCTCCAGACTCTCCTGTTCCTGCCGGAGGCCGCGGATCCGCATGTCCCGCTCCTCGAGCTCCGGGGCCGCGACTTCCGCAGCCACCGGTGGCCGCAACTCCTCGATCAAAAGGGAATCGCCGTCACGCAGGGCGGCAGCATAGGCCGTCAGCATCTCCTCGAGTGTCGCCTCGGAGTCACCGGGTTCGGCAGACCTTTCGGCCGGACCGATGGCGGCGCGCAGCAGGCCCGCGAGCTCCTCGTTGTCGGGACTGTCCCGCTCTATCGCGGCGACCAGGTCCAGCATCTCGTCCCGGCTCATTCCCGACTCGCGGTAGCGCTCCACGAGCCGCGCCGCCACCTCATCCGCGTCGGCGGTATCGGAATCGGTGACCAGCGACAGCAGGTCCCCGATCGCACCGATTGACACGGGGACCGAACTGCCGCCCGGGCCCTCGGTTTCGAACAGAACCGTGTCCTCGGGGATCAGGCTCGGGCCCCACATCACGAGCACAGCGACGAACAGGACGGTCGAACCGAGGCAGCCAAACCCGACCCGGGATGTCTTGCTGGCGGTCGTCTCCTTGCGGCCCCGGAGCGCGATCCAGAACAGGAACGCTCCTGCGGCCAGCGCGAAGAAGACCGCCCGGGCGTTGGCCAGTAAGCTGATCAGCGCGAGGTCGATGAGAATCGCGGCGAGTCGGCGCCACGGGTGAGCGAGCGGAATACCCAGCAGACCCGGCGCGACGGAAAACGCGTCGGGAGTAATCGTCCGTCGGGGGTCCTGGGTAGTTTCCATCCCCCAAGTTCAGCAGCGGTCCGCCGCGGGGCAACGGGACGGGGTGGAGGGGGAGACCCGACTGCCTGCCGGGCCTCCCGTCGACATCAGGTCCTGACCCGGCCCTCAGACACCGCTTCGAACTTCTCGGCCTCGGGAACCCGGATCCGTACGCCGCTCTCCGGGCCGCGCCATTCGACGTGCAGGTCATCCAGGATCTCGGGGACGAACATCATCGCCCCCTCGATCGCTTCCGGAATCTTCAGAATCACATTGCCGTCGTCACTCTGCCAGTTGAACTCGGGCGCCTCGGGAAGCTCTACGGTAACCGTCCGCTCCTTGCGATCCCGAAGGATTCCGACCGCGATCGGTCCCTGCTCCGCCTCACGAATGGCGCGGGCGACCTCGCCCGTTCCGTCGATCGACTCTCCACCCACGGAGAGGATGATGTCTCCAGCCTTGAGGCCTGCCTTGTCGGCCGGCGAATCTTCCTCGACCGACGTCACGAGCACGCCGTTGCGCCCGTCGAGTCCGAAGTACTCGCCCAGCTGGTCCCCGACCGACTGGATCCCGACGCCCATCCGACCGCCGCCCATGAACGCGAATACGTTGCCGACCGCCGGCGTATGCCACTCGGCCCCCTCGCCACCCGAGCGCAGACGCTCCTTCAGCTCCTCGATCTGCCCCGGAGCGGGACCACGAAACGAAAAGCTGCGCACCATCGATTCCCGCTCGGCGATCTTGACCGTCACGTCCCGATTCTTCTTGTCCCGGATGACCTCGAGCTTCACCTCTCGGCCCGCGGGCGTCTCGGTTACCAGGCGGCGCAGCTGCGCGGCACTCTCGACCTGGCTGCCGTTCCAGCCGACGATCACATCGTCTGCCTGGAGCCCGGCTTTCTGGGCCGGACTGTCGTCGGACACATCCTCGATCCGGGCTCCGTACTCCCGCTTGAGACCGAGCTGCGACACGTCCTCCGCGTCCACCTCGCTGATATACACGCCGAGGTAGCTCCCGCCGCCGAAACCGCCGCTGCTCACTATGAAAGGAGCCGATTTCCCATCGCGCTCCTCGACCTCGACCTTCTCCTGGGCCGAGCCACA
>JAENXO010000151.1 GCA_016649455.1 Gemmatimonadota bacterium
ACCGAATGGGGGACCCCGAGCGCCCGGACCCGGATTCCGGAACCGTGGTCCACGACATCACGCATCATCGACACCAGGATCCAGGCAGTCCGCTCGTCGAGCACTTCCTCGCGCTCGACCGGAGCCTCCCACAACAGGTCCCCTTCGGTGCTCTCTACCCGCAGAATCGGTCGAGGAGACACCCGGACTCCGAGCGTTGCGAAGGTCGTATAGGCCTCGGTGAGTTCGATCGGCCGCACCGAGGGAGCCCCGATCGCCGTGGACGGCACGCGCGGCACGTCCGTGGTGATTCCCATACGGCGCGCATACTGCGCCACGGTCTCGATCCCGACCCTCTGGCCCAGCTTGACCGCGACCACGTTTACCGACTGTCTGAGTGCGTCACGCAGCGTGAGCGGGCCCGCGAAGTCGCCCGTGAAGTTCTTCGGAGACCAGACCGATCCATCGGGCTGGGGAAACTCGACGGGGGTGTCGAGGATCACTTCGGAGGCAGGCATGCCCGATGCGATCGCGGCCGCGTAGACGAACGGCTTGAATCCGGAGCCGGGCTGTCGCTCGGCCTGGACTGCCCGGTTGAACTCGGAATCCTCGAAATCGCGACCGCCGACCATCGCGAGTACGTCTCCATTCTCCGGGTCGACGGCGATGAAGATCCCCTGGATGTACGGCATGTTGGGACCTTCGAGCTTCTCCTCCGACCACTCCCGCGTTTCCGCGTAGGTCGGCGCCCGGAACCCGGGCTGCTTCTCGATCCATTCGAGCTGTTCCTCGACCGCGGAGTCCGCCACTGCCTGCACAGCGGGATCCAGGCTGGTATAGATCCGCAGACCATCCTCGTACAGCTGAGTTCCGTAGCGATCGAACAGAATTCGGCGGACCCACTCCACGAAGTACGGCGCGAGAGTTCCGTCGTTCCTCCGGTCGCGGAGCAGCAGCGGGTAGGCCCTGGCGGCCGACGCCTCGGCAGACGTGATCTGTCCCTGCCGTTCCATCAGGTCGAGGACGAGGTTCCGCCGCGGCACGGCCCGCTCGGGATTGCGAGTGGGGGAATAGCGTCTCGGGGCCCTGGGCATCGCAGCCAGCGTCGCCGCTTCCGGCAGGTTGAGCTGCTGCACGTCCTTGCCGAAGTAGTGGCGTGACGCATTCTGGACCCCATACACGCCGTCGAAGTTGATCTGGTTGAGGTACGCCTCGAGGATCTCCTGCTTGGTGAAGGCCTGTTCGAGAGAGCGGGCGACCTTCATCTCCCGCAGTTTCCGGCGCACGGAGATGTCCTGCCGATCCACGACGTCCGTAAAGATGTTCCCCGCGAGCTGCTGGGTGATTGTGCTGCCACCCGCTGCATCGTAACCGGCGAAGGCGAATTCGGCCGCGGCCCGCGCCGACCGGCGGAGGTCGACCCCGCCGTGCTCCCAGAACCGCCGGTCCTCCACCGCCACGAAGGCGCCGATGACGTGGGGAGGGATGGAAGCGTACGGGACCGCGGTTCGTCGCTCGATCGCGAATTCGTGCAACAGGCTCCCATCCGCCGCGAACACCCGCGTCGCTTCCTTCGGTTCGAACGCGTAGATCTGAGCGATCGACGGGCAGGCATCACAGATATGCGACCATGTTCCCCAGACCAGACCCAGGCCGAGGGCCATCACCCCCAGCGCTCCCGTAGCCACTCCCCATCGGACCCGCGGGCTGCGCAGGGTCGACTTCAACCGCTCCAGTCCGGGCACCTGAATCTTGCTTCCGTCTATGGGCATCTCTATCCTTCGCGCTCCCCGACGGATCCTCGAGGGCCGGCCGGGACGTCAGTCGATCGAATCCAGCACCTCATTTACAGGTCGTCCACCCCTAATGTTTCCTCCGGCGCGCGAACAACTCGAACGGATCCGGGACGGAGTGTCGGAAATCGTCCCCGAGGACGAGCTGCTTCAGAAACTCGAGCGCTCGGTGGATACGGGCGTGCCCCTGATCGTGAAGCAGGGATTCGATCCGACTCGGCCCGATCTCCACATCGGTCATGCCATTTCGATTCACAAGCTGCGCACATTCCAGGATTTCGGCCACCGGGTCGTTTTCGTGATCGGCGACTTCACGGCACTCGTCGGAGATCCCTCGGGCCGCAGCGACACCCGGCCCATGCTGACGCGCGAAGAAATCGAGCGGAATCTCCAGACGTACGAGGCACAGGTGTTCCGCGTGCTCGATCCCGAGTTGACGGAGATCCGCCGCAACGGCGAGTGGTTGTCCGCTCTCGGCCTGGAAGACGTGCTTCGCCTGACCTCGGGGTACACGGTCGCCCGCATGCTCGAGCGCGACGATTTCTCGATCCGATTCGGCGAGCAGCGGCCGATCACACTCGTCGAATTCCTGTATCCGATGATGCAGGCCTACGACTCGATCGCGCTCGAAGCTGACGTGGAGCTGGGGGGCACCGACCAGAAGTTCAACCTTCTCCTCGGCCGGACGCTGCAGGAGCGCGCGGGTCAGGAGCCGCAGGTCTGCGTATTGCTGCCGCTCCTCCGCGGCACGGACGGCGACCGGAAGATGTCGAAATCCTATGACAACACGGTCGACCTGACGGACGATCCGTCGGAGATGTTCGGCCGGACGATGTCGATTCCGGATTCATTGCTCGCCGAGTGGATCGAACTTGTTTCTGGTGCCCCGGCGGAAGACAGATGGTTCCGCACCCGGCAGGCCTCCACCGATCCCCTGGCCGCAAAGCGCTGGCTGGCGGAGCAGATCGTGGAGCGATACCACGACGCGGAGGCCGCCCTCGCTGCCAGGAACGGATTCGATCGCGTGCACCGGGCGAAGAAGACACCGGAAGAAATGGAGACCGTTCGGCTCGCCGCCGCGGAGGACGGCTCGCTGTGGGTCGCGTACGCGCTGGTCGGAGGCGGGCTCGTCGACTCGACATCGGAGGCGCGACGGCTGATCGACCAGGGCGGAGTCCGGGTGGATGGTGAGACGCTGACGGACACCGGGTGTCACCTTCCTCGGGGGTCGTACGTTGTCCAGAGAGGAAAGCGGCGATTCGTCCGCATCGAGATCGACGATGAGGGAACCCGGCCGACAGGGGACGGTCCGGGGGACCAGGAAGGTTGACACGTCGGTCAGGGCACCCGACTTTCCTTTTCGTCCTGTCTCCACCAGGTGCCCGTAAGACGGGCACTCGGTGGAAGTTCCGGGCCTCTCGAACGGCGATCGTGGCTATTGACATCGCATCGAAGGGCCGGTAAGGTACGCGGGTGGCCGCTCGTTGACTGCGGACCGGCCACACACATGTCGGGGAGGGATGCCATGCCAGACCCCTCTATGCCCTTTCCGATGGGTTCGAAGCGAACCCGACTTGCAGGAGAGGTTGTGTCGTGCGCCGCTTGGGCGCGCTGGACATAAATGATGTGCTCACTGCTGGTTTCGTCGATCGGAATTCGTCGGTCAGGCCAGATGTTCCGGGCAGACATGGACAATTCCTGAATCGAACGAGCGCGCCGTCCGGACCAGCGGGCGCCGCGAGGGGTTCCCCCGAACACGGGGAGGGCATTATCGACGGTTACTTCGTCCGTACCTCCGGAAGTCGTCCACCGGCTTCCCTCAGACGCTGTCTTTCGGTTTCTGTCGGCTTGGACTTTCGTTGGAAGCGCGGGCCCCTGCCCCGTTTCGCGCTCGTGTCCGACCCGGTGTCGACAGTTTTCCTGACCGCCCGAGGAGGGTTGATCCATGCTGCGTAAATGGTTGAGAGGGGCTTTCAGGTCTGGTCTGGCTGCGGCGGGCCTCGCGCTATTCGTCGCGAGTCCGCTGCTCGGACAGGCGACCTCAGGTAAGGTCCAGGGTCGGGTCACCGACGCCGCCACGGGCGCACCTATTGCGGGCGCACAGGTGCGGATCGTGAACTCGACCGCCGGAAACCTCACGAACGATCAGGGCTTCTACTTCGTCAACGAGGTCTCGGCCGGTCTCCAGAATATCGAGGCCAGCTTCATCGGGTACCGTTCCGTAGTCGTTGAGGGAGAGCGGATCCTGGCCGGTCAGACCACCACCATCAACTTCGAACTCGAGCAGACGGCTGTCGAGCTTGAGGCGATCACGGTGGAAGGTGAGCGGAACCCGCTGGTCCCGCGTGACCAGACGGCCACCAAGAACATCGTCCGAGGCGACGCGATCGACCAGCTACCGCTCGACAACGCCGCGGCCGTCGTCGCGTTCTCGCCCGGCGTAGTCCAGACCAACACGGGGCGTTCGATCCGTGGCGGTCGTCCGAATGAGGAGGCGGTGCTGATCGACGGCGTACTCACGCGGCAATTCGGTACGGGTACCGCACAGAACGTCGATCTGCCGACCAACTCCCTCGAGCAGGTGGACGTCACGGTCGGCGCGTTCTCAGCGGAGTTCGGCGAAGCCCAGTCGGGTATCGTGAACTTCGTGACGCGGACCGGCGGCAGCCGCTGGACGGGCTCGGTCGAGTACCAGACCGACCAGCTCACCCCGAGCGACAGCTGGCGGACGAACTTCAACCGGCTCGAAGCATCGCTCGGCGGTCCGCTGTTTGGCTCGCTCAGCTTCTTCATGGCTGGCACGGTGCAGGGCCGTGATCGGTTCCTGACCGAGAACGCGCCTGAGCGCTACGTGATAAACGGCATCGAGACCTGTCCGGAAGGCTCGCAGTACAGCGGGTACTGTTCGGGCAGTTACGACTCGCTTACGAGCGAGTGGGTCGGCGATCCGGTCGAGATAGCCATGATTCGCGGCTCGGCGGCGGAGGATGCCGAGGACTTCACGACGGTGGGGGCTCCGAGGTTCGTCGAATGGAATAACGGTCGCACGGATCCATTCGGGTGGAACCAGATCGGCCTGTTCACGGGGAACCTGAACTGGCAGTTGCCGCGCGGCTCACGCCTCAATTTTTCGTACACGCGAAACCGTACCCAGGGGTATGGTCGCGACGGGTCGTTTGCCATGAACTCGATCTACAACGGCGACGACATCACCGGTAACCTCAATGTCGAGCAGATTTTCAGCCTCGGCGGTTTCTTCACGCTCCTCCAGAGTGCCGATCAGCAACTGGCGCTCGATCTGAAGGCCAGCTACGGCATGGACCGCGGTCAGGCTGGTCTCGCCGATTATGGCTGGTACCAGGACAATCGGGATCCGTTCATGGGCTTCTCGTTCAGCAACGTGGAGTTCGCCCTGAGGGACGTGTACGGCTCGGATAACCCGACGATCACCGGTTTTGACTGGTTCGATCCGTCCGACGAGTTGATCAACGCCTACCGCAGCAACGCCGTTCCACGCGACAGCATGTTGGCGTTTCCGCAGCGGCAGGATCTCAGCACGGCGCAGGCTCTTACCGGCCAGAGCAACAACCTGCGCTACAACCCCTACGGGTATCGCACGGCTTACCCGTTCACCAACTTCGATAACGACGGGTGGCAGAAGGTCAATGAGGACCGGATTCAGTTGCGCGGCGCCCTGGACTGGCAGATTGGCCGGTTCAACCGCCTGAAGCTCGGCGGTGAGTACACGAAGATCGACCTGCGGGCAAACAACATCGCGCTGAACGAGGGCGTGGTGCTCCCGGAGAAAGCGGAGCCGACGCGGATCGGCGCCTTCCTTCAGGACCGCCTGGACATCGGTGATCTGGTCCTCGAGGGCGGACTCCGCTGGGACTACCTGGATCCGGATACGTCTTACCCCTGGACGCCGGCCTACGTATTCAACGTGCCGGACACTCTGAAGGCGGGATTCGTCCGCTACGACGGTGCCGCCGAGGGGTACGTGCCGCTGAACGCCTGCGGTCCGGAATCGGAAATTCCTTCGCTGGCGTGCGTGAGCAACTTCGTCGATGGCGCGACGAAGTCCGAGTTCAGCCCGCGTCTCGGCGCGAGTTTCCCGGTTACGCCTACCTCGACGTTCCGCCTGAGTTACGGACGGTTCGTTCAGACGCCGGCCTTCTACACGACGGCGTCGTTCGTGAGCGGTGAAGCAGGTGTCGGAGCTGGAAACATCGGGCTCCTGCAGGACAACAATACGGATCGGCTCAACACGAACACGAACGCCACGTTCGGCCGCGACGTCGATATGCCTTCGACCCGCGTGTTCGAGTTCGGATACCGTCAGCTGATCGGGTCGGGTCTGGTCATCGACCTGTCGGCCTTCAACAAGAAGCAGCGGAGCGCTCTCGCCTCGCGGAAGCTCCCGTTCGACGACCCGAATCGGGAAGGCGCCTCGATCTTCCTCAACGTGGTCACCAACAAAGACTTCACGGAGACGAACGGTTTCGAGATCAAGCTCGATCAGGCGGTCACCAACCTGTTCGTCGGCAACCTGTCCTATACCTTCCTCGACGCGCGGGGCACGGGTTCGGATCCGTTTACCTATGAGAATCTGATTCTGCGTGCGACGACGAACCTCGAGACCCTGACGGGCGTGCCGTCGCTGCCGCCCGAGGCGCTCCTGAAGCTCGAGCAGAGCCGGAAGCACAACTTCGCGGCCACCACGAGTTTGTTATTCCCGCTGGACTGGCAGGACGGTACGATC
>JAENXO010000484.1 GCA_016649455.1 Gemmatimonadota bacterium
CTGGCGTACATGCGCCTGCACGGCCTGCCCGACGACTACCTGGAGACGTACGTGGACCGGATCTACGACGTCACCCCGGAAGAGGTCCAGCGCATCATGCTTGAGTACATCCGGGCCGAGGACATGCTGCTCGTGGTGACGGGAGACCGTGAGCAGGTGGAACAGCAGCTCGTGGAGTTCGGGACGCCGATCGTAGACTGATTTCGGCGTGCTTTGCGCTGGGTCCGGCCGGGTGAGGCGTCAGCTCCACCCGGCCGGTTTTCCATCCCGGGCGTTTTGCCCCTAGATTGACCCGGTCCAGACACAGCAGAGCACCCGTACGGAGAGTATCAATGCCGCGAACCGAGTTCATATCTACAGGCTATTACGTCCCCGAGCGCGTCGTCACCAACCTCGAGCTCGAGGACTACATGGACACGTCGGACGATTGGATCCGCAAGCGATCGGGAATCGAAGAGCGGCGCTGGTGCAAAGAGGGCCAGGGCGGCTCGGACATGGCGAAGGTGGCCACCGAGCGGGCGCTCGAGAAAGCCGGCATGGAAGCGGACGAGATCGACTGCATCGTCGTGGCGACGATCAGCCCCGACTACTTCTTCCCCGGCACCGGCGTGTTCCTGCAGCGGAAGCTCGGCCTGTCCGAGATTCCCTGCTTCGACCTCAGGAACCAGTGTTCGGGCTTCCTGTACGCGCTGCAGGTGGCGGATGCGTTCATCCGCCTCGGGCAGTACAGACGGATCCTGCTCGTCGGAACCGAGATCCACTCCACGGGCCTGCAGGTGAACGACGTCGGGCGGGACACGGCGGTGCTGTTCGGTGACGGAGCCGGGGTCGCGATCCTCGGGCCGACGGACGACGAGGAGCGGGGCGTGCTCGCGGTCCGTACGCACGCCGACGGGAACTTCGCCGAGAAACTGTGGGCCCCCGCGCCGGCCTGCATCAAGAACCCCTTCATCTCGCACCAGGACATCGACGACATGCTCGTGCGACCGTTCATGACGGGGAAGGAAGTGTTCCGGCACGCCGTGACGCGGATGCCGGAGGCGATCCACGAGGTGCTCGACGAGGCCGGCCTGACGCTCGACCAGATCGACATGGTGATTCCGCACCAGGCGAACCTGCGGATCTCAGAGATGGTGCAGCGCAGGCTCGGCCTGTCCGACGACAAGATCTACAACAACATCATGCGCTACGGGAACACGACGGCCGCGTCGATTCCGATCGCGCTCAGCGAAGCCGTGGACGAGGGGAAGATCGAGCGCGGAGACCTCGTGGCGTTCACCGCCTTCGGCTCGGGCTTCACATGGGGAGGCGCGCTGGTTCGGTGGTAGACGGGGAGCCGCTGTCCGGGTCTCCCTCTCCCGAGTCGGCTGACCGGTCCCCGGCCGACGACGCCCGCCTGTGGCGTCTCGCTCTGCTCGTGGTACTGGGAGCCGCCGCGCTGCGGCTCCTGCTATCCTTCCTGGCGCCCCTGTTTCCGGACGAGACCTACTACTGGGAGTGGTCGCGGCGACCAGCCGCCTCCTACTTCGACCATCCGCCGGGCATCGCCTGGCTGATCGGCCTCGGCACCTCGATTCTCGGAGACACCCGCGCCGGAGTCCGCCTCGGACCGGCGCTGGCCGGAATCGTCGGGTCGCTGGCTCTTGTGTTCACCGCCCGCCGGATCGCGGGTGGAAGGGCCGCACTGGTTGCTGCCGCCGCGCTCGCCTGCATGCCGCTCGCCGCGGCGGGACTCGTGCTCGCCACGCCGGACGCCGCGCTGCTCGCGGCCTTCGCCATCGGCCTGTGGGCCGTGATCCGGGCGGTGGAGCGCGAGCCGGGATCGATGTCCGAGATCGCCTGGTGGTGCGTCGCGGGGCTCGCCGTAGGCGCGGCGATGCTGTCGAAGTACACGGCCGTGCTGCTCCCGGCGGGCGTGGCGCTCGGATTCGCGATCGATCCGCGACTGCGGCGCCGGCTGCTCAGCTTCGGGCCGTGGATCGGGGTCGGGCTGGGCGTGGCCGCGTTCTCGCCGGTCATCATGTGGAACGCCCGGCTCGGCTGGCCCTCGTTCGCCTTCCAGGCCCGGCACGGGCTCGAGGCGAAGGGAGTCGAGCCCGGCGTGCTGTCGATCCTGTTCAACGCGCTGCGGAACGAAGCCGAGTTGCTCGGCGGGCAGCTGGGTCTGGTCTCACCGATCCTGTTCCTGCTCATCGCAATCGCCGTGCTGCTGGCGCTGGGCGAAGCGCTCGCCGGCCGCGGAGACGAGCGGCGCTCGGTGCTCGCCGGAGTGGCGATCACCTCTTGCGGCGTATTCGCGCTCAGCGCGATCAAGCGGGCGGTGGAGGCGAACTGGCCCGCTCCCGCCTAC
>JAENXO010000343.1 GCA_016649455.1 Gemmatimonadota bacterium
ATCCGGAGAGAATCCTGGAGCTGGCCGATCTGGCAGTAATGCCACGGGATGGAGAGCTCCCGCGGAAGGACCCTCGCTACCCGTTTGTTGCGGCACCGGTGACCCGCGTCGACGTATCGAGCACGCGTGTCCGGGACAGACTCTCGGAGGGGCTCACCGTACGATATCTCGTTCCCGAATCGATTCGGGAACGATTGGAAGAAATCTGGTCGGAAAGGGGAATCGGTGCGGCAGTGGCCGCATCGATGGAACCTTCCGGCCATGGGAAAGATGCGATTGACGGATGTTGAAGACTCTGGTCAACCGGGTGATGGGTACGCGCTTCGAGAGAGAAATGAAGCGTCTCCAGCCGATCGTGGACGAGATCAAGCGTCACGAGGAACGGCTCTCCGACCTGTCCGAGGAGGACCTCAAGGCCCAGACGCTTCGATTTCAGGAGCTGATCCACGAGCGTACGCACGAGCTGGAAGAAGAGATCGAGCGCATTCGGGATGAGCGGCGGCAGTCCGAGGATCCCGTGCGCAGAGAGGCGCTGACGGCCCGGCTCGGCGAGGCCGAGGAGGAGTTACAGGAAACGACGGAAGAGGTGCTGAACGAGATCCTGCCCGAGGCATTCGCCACGGTCAGAGAGGCGTGTCGGCGCATGCTGGGCTCCGAGATCTCAGTCACCGGTCACACGACGACCTGGGACATGGTGCCGTACGATGTGCAGCTGATCGGCGGCATCGTGCTGCACCAGGGCAAGATCGCGGAGATGGCCACCGGTGAGGGTAAGACGCTCGTCGCCACCCTGCCGCTGTACCTCAATGCGCTGTCCGGACGCGGGGCTCATCTCGTCACGGTGAACGACTACCTCTCCCGCCGTGACTCGCAGTGGATGGGAGCGGTATTCAGCTGGCTCGGGCTCACAGTCGGCTGCCTGGATGACACGCGGCCGGGGAGCGAGGAACGCCGCGCCGCCTACCGGTCCGATATCACCTACGGAACGAACAACGAATTCGGATTCGACTACCTGCGCGACAACATGGTCGTGCGGGTGGAGGACCGGGTCCAGCGAGGCCACAACTACACGATCATCGACGAGGTCGACTCGGTCCTGGTGGACGAGGCGCGTACGCCGCTCATCATTTCGGGACCGGTCGGCAAGGCGGACGATCAGCAGATCTACAAGAAGCACAATGCCCAGGTCGCGAATCTGGTGCGGAAGCAGGGGCAAATCGTCAACGAGCTCGTAGGGGAGGCCGAGAAGGGTCTCAAGGCAATGGAGGAGGAATCGGAGGAGGCGAGCGAGTTCCAGACCGGCAAACAGCTTCTGGCCGCGCAGCGCGGAGCTCCGAAGAACAAGCGCCTGATGAAGCTGCTCAACGAGACCGGGGTCAAGCAGCTCGTGCAGCGGTCAGAAGCTGCTCTGATGCGCGATAAGGCGATGGCCGAGGTAGACGAGCTGCTGCTGTTCACGACCGACGAGAAGGGCCACACGATCCAGATCAGTGAGAAAGGGCAGGACCTACTGAGCCCCGGAGATCCGGAGGCGTTCGTCGTCCCGGACATCTCGGAGGAAGTCAAGAGGGTCGAAGACAACGAGAAGCTCAGCCCGGACGAGAAGCGGGATCAGATTCAGCAGCTCGAACGGGACTACGCCGAGAAATCGGAGCGACTGCACATCATCCACCAGCTCGTGAAGGGACACGCGCTGTATGAGAAGGATGTGGAGTACGTGGTCGAGGGCGGTGAGGTGATCATCGTCGACGAGTTCACAGGCCGGAAGATGACCGGACGACGGTGGAGCGACGGGCTGCACCAGGCAGTGGAGGCGAAGGAAGGCGTCAGCGTACGTGGTGAGACGCAGACCCTCGCGACGATCACGATTCAGAACTACTTCCGAATGTACGCGAAGCTGGCCGGCATGACCGGTACGGCTGAGACGGAAGAGGCCGAGTTCCACGAGATCTACGGGCTCGAAGTCGTCGTGATTCCGACCAACCGCCCGATCCGGCGGATGGACGGGGAAGACCTCCTGTACCGCACGAAGCGTGAGAAGTACGCGGCGCTGCTGGATGAGATCGAGCGCATGCACCTGCGCGGGCTTCCGATCCTGGTTGGAACGACCAGCGTCGACGTGTCGGAGACGCTGGCCCGGATGCTCAAACGACGCGGCCTGGCGCACGAGGTGCTGAATGCGAAGCAGCACGAGAGGGAAGCCGAGATCGTGTCCCTCGCCGGGCAGCCGGGCGCGATTACGATCGCCACGAACATGGCCGGCCGCGGAACCGACATCAAACTCGGCGCCGGCGTCGTGAAATGCGGCGTGTGCGGCCTCGAATCGAACATCCCGGCGTTCGGCCAGGTCCACGAGTCCGCGGACCTGACCCAGGACCAGGTCACGACGCTCGGCTGCTACGGAGATCCCCCGTGCGGGCTCCAGATTCTCGGGACCGAGCGACACGAATCACGGCGCATCGACCGCCAGTTGAGGGGACGGGCCGGTCGCCAGGGGGATCCGGGCTCGAGCAGTTTCTTCCTGTCGCTCGAAGACGACCTGATGCGGCTGTTCGGGACGGACCGTGTCGCGCGGGTGATGGACCGGCTGGGGGCGGAGGAGGGCGAAGTCATCACCCACCCGTGGATGACCAAGTCGATCGAGCGCGCTCAGCGGCGCGTCGAGCTCCAGAATTTCGAGGCCCGGAAGCGGCTGCTCGATTACGACGACGTGATGAACCAGCAGCGCGAGGTGATCTACGATCTCCGGCTGTTCGCGCTCGAGGGGGGCGAGGACCTGAAGGGCGAGACGTGGGACATGATCGAGCGGTCGATCCGCATCGAATTCGCCCGCCTGGTCGAGCATGGAAGTCACGCCGATGACTGGGACCTCAAGGCGCTGCGCGAGCGTCTGCTGCTCGATTACTTCCTGGTTACCTCATTCCTCAACCGCGACAATGAAAGCCCGGCGGACTACCCGTGGGTCGATACCGCGGCGCTGGAACAGGCCATCGTTGACCACGCGCACGAGGCGTACCACCAGAAGCTGGACAGCTTCCGGGATAGTTGGGAACGGGTGCTGAGCTTCGTCGTGCTGTCGGTGATCGACGAGAAGTGGAAGGACCACCTGTACGACCTGGACCATTTGCGGACGTCGATCCACTATCGGTCCTACGGCCAGCGTGACCCGCTCGTCGAATACAAGAAGGAAGCCTACGAGTCCTTCGTAGGCCTGATGGCCGACATCCGGCAAAGCGTCGCGAGCCTGCTGTTCCGGGCGCAGCTCGAGGCCCGGCCCGTCCTGCGCGCTCCGCGCGTCACGTCGATGAGCGGACCTTCGGATGTCATCGGGACCGGAGTGGGGGGCGGAGCGCCCGCATCAGTTTCTCAGCGCCAGGCGGCCCCGGAGATGGCGGCCACCGGAGTCGCGGCCTCGGCGATGGACACCGGTTCATCGGGTCCGGGTTCAGCGGCAGCGACCGCCGCGCCCGAGATCGCGGGCATCGGGCCGATCCGGGCGCCGGTATCGGCGGCGCTGAGCGAGGAGTTCGACAACGTCGGGCGGAA
>JAENXO010000583.1 GCA_016649455.1 Gemmatimonadota bacterium
AGCTGAACTCGACCGGGAGGTCAGACAGCGGCGGCTTCGGTTCGCCCTCGGGCTCCGGCTCGTCGGGCAGGGAATCGGGCTCGGGCTCGACCAGCCGCAGGTCCAGGCCTTCGGCGACCAGCGACCGTACGTGCACCTTCTTCTGCAGGATCCCCCTGCTGCGCCAGTTTACAGTGATCCGGTCGGCCTCGGCCTCGAGGGTGGGAATCCGGAACGTCACGCCCCGCAATTCGAACCGGTCGATCAGCCGCCCGTCGAAGCTCTCGATATCGGCCGACATGTCTTCGGGCAGGAAGCCTTCGGCGACCGACAGCGCGATCCGGCCGCCGGGCGCAGTGCCGACGAGGAAAGCCGCGATTCCGGCGAGCACCAGGAACAGGATGAGCAGCCCGACCACGATCCGGCGCGTCCAATGGAGCCAGCGCCGGCGCGGCTTCTTGCTCGCCATCGACTCCGTGCTCCGGTCCGACATCTGATCGTTCATCAGAAATCCGGTCCGATCCCGAGGTGCAGGCGGAGCGGATTGCCTTCCTTGTTCAGCCCGAATCCGAGGTCGATCCGGACAAGCCCCACGGGTGAGATCCAGCGCGCGCCGAACCCGATGCCGAACGCGACCTCACCCTGGAAGTCGTTGAACGCGTTACCGGCGTCGAGGAACACGGCCCCGGACCACTGCTTGAAGAAGCGGTACTCGACCTCGGCACTGCCCACGAGCAGGCTGTTGCCGCCCGTGACCTGGCCGTCAGGGTTGACCGGGCCGAGGGACTGGTATTCGTAGCCCCGGATGCTCCGATCACCGCCGGCGAAGAAGCGGATCGACGGGGGCAGTTGACGGAACTGATCGGTGCCGAGCCATCCGATGTCGGCCCGCACGATCCCTCTGAGCTTCTCCCTGAGCGGGAAAATCGTCTTCAGCGCCGTGACCGCCCGGAAGAAGCTGGCCGACGAGGCGACGCCGTCTACCGCGCCGCGCAGCTCGAGCGTCCCGCCGAGGCCGCGGGTCGAGTACATCCGATCGTCCGCCTTCGACCAGCTCCACGCGGCGACCGGCTGCGTGAGATTCGAGACCCCCGTGTCGGCGGCCACAGAGAAGTCATCGTGCTGGTAGCGCAGAGACAGGACCTCGCGCACGTCGCCGCGCAGATGCGCGAAGCTGAGCCCGGCGATCCCCTGCAGCGTCTTGCTGGTGACCCACTCGATGTTTCCGTAGCGCCCGGTCACCGTCCACAGAGAGGGATACGGGATGCCCACCGGGATGTTGTAGCGGGCCGTGATGCTCTGCTCCGTGGTCGAGATGCGCGCGTCGAGATCCGCATAGTGGCCCGCCCGACTGAGGCGGCGGAATTCCGTCGACAGGCGAATCCGGGGGCCCGTGTCGGTGCCGTAACCGAGCCCGACCTCCCAGCGCTGCGTCTTGCGGGGCCGGGCGTGCACTTCGATCGGCACCCGAAGCTCGTCGTCCGCCAGGTCGCGGCGTGGAATGGCTTCGACGTTGGCGAAGTAGGTGGTGCCGGCGAGGTTCGACTGCAGGCGGCGCAAATAGGAGGACTCGTACGGATCGCCGTCCTGAAATTCGACGTACTGAAGCAGAAGATCGGTATCCACCCAATCGTACGCGTCGAGCGTGACTTCGCCGAACCGGAACCGCAGCCCGGACGTCATGTGCAGCACGATCGCAGCGCTGGACGTCTCGCGGTCCACCCGGATGAGGCTCGAGTCCCACACGGCATCGAAGTAGCCGCGATCCGCGGCGAGCAGACCGAGCGTCGTCTTGGCGGTCTCGTACGCCTGGTGGTTGAGCGTGTCGCCCTCGGCGAGGGGCAGGGAGGCGAGCGTCTGCACGAACACGCTGTCCTGGCCGGCAGCGCCCTCGACCCGGACA
>JAENXO010000520.1 GCA_016649455.1 Gemmatimonadota bacterium
CGGCTGAACCTGGACGGAACGCGCGGCTCGTGCGCCGCCTGTCACAGCCGGCACGACTTCTCGCCTCGCAGGGCGCGTCAGCCCGAGAACTGCGGCAAGTGCCACCTCGGTCCGGATCATCCGCAGAAAGAGATCTACGAGGAGTCGAAGCACGGCATCGCCTTCCGCGATCTCAAGGACGACATGAACCTGGACTCGGAGGAGTGGATCCTCGGTATCGACTACGCGGCCGCTCCGACCTGCGCGACCTGTCACATGTCGGGGAACATCCGGAACGGCGGGAGAGTCACGCACGATCCCGGCGAGCGGATCTCGTGGACCAACCGTCCTCCCGTCAGCCGGGTGATGGACACCGACATCAACCACGCGATCGTGACCGAGACCGACCCGGAGCTGCGACGACCGCTGATCCACGACTCCGCGAATCAGAAGCGCGACCGGATGAAAGACGTGTGCTCACACTGCCACACGGACAGCTACGTCAACTCGT
Organism: Gemmatimonadota bacterium; assembly: GCA_016649455.1. GTDB lineage: Bacteria > Gemmatimonadota > Gemmatimonadetes > Palauibacterales > Palauibacteraceae > Carthagonibacter. Next base: position 491 of record JAENXO010000520.1, read on the forward strand.
TCTACGATCAGTACGACAACCTCGTGATTCTGTACAACGAGAAGTTCGCCAAGCCGGGACTGGCGATCATGGGCGCCCTGCAGGCCAACGGGCTGAGCACCTCGACCCAGTTCGACGAGGAGATCGAGTGGACCTGGTTCTACCTCTGGCACCACGAGGGACGCAGGGCCCGCCACGGCGCGTCGATGATGGCGCCCGACTACACGCACTGGCACGGCATGTACGAAGTCGCCGAGCGCTTCTACATGGAGCTCGTCCCGCAGGCACGGGAGATCGTCCAGCACGGTCGTGACACGGGCATGCGGGCGCAGGCGGCGGCGGTCGAGCAGGTGATCGACGAAATCCTCCAGCGGCCCGAGCACATCTGGTTCGAAGAGGGGGCCGAGGAGGCAGCCGCACGGATCCGCGAGGAGATGGAGCGCCGCTACGGTGGCGCCCAGCAGAACTAGAGGAGCAGCGGCGATGAGACGCAGACGTTTCCTACAGACCGTCGGTGCCGGCACTGCCGGCTTCGCCGCGTTCTCGTGCGCGGACCAGGAGCATGCAGAGCGCCTGGCGTCCAGCGAAACCGGGATCTCAGAGGCCGGATTGACCTGGTCCAAGGCCCCGTGCCGCTACTGCGGCACCGGGTGTGGGGTCGAGGTCGGCGTGCAGGACGGCAAGGTCGTTACGGTTCGCGGGGACAAGAAGAGCCCGGTGAACCGCGGCCTGCTGTGCGTGAAGGGCTATCACTTGCCGGGGATGCTGTACGGCGAAGACCGGCTCACGCACCCGATGCTGCGCGACGGTGACGACTGGAAGCAGATCTCCTGGGACGAGGCGCTCGATCTGATCGCCTCCAAATACCAGGAGGCGCTGGACGAGAGCGGTCCGGACTCGGTCGCGATCTACGGCTCCGGCCAGTGGACAGTGTTCGACGGGTATGCCGCGTCCAAGTGGTTCCGGGCCGGCCTGAAGTCGAACAACGTCGAGCCCAATGCCCGCCTGTGCATGGCGTCCGCCGTGACCGGCTTCATGACGCAGTTCCAGAGCGATGAACCGATGGGCTGCTACGAGGACTTCGAGGTCGGCGACGACTTCATCCTCTGGGGCAACAACATGGCCGAGATGCACCCGGTGCTGTTCTCGCGCATCCTGGCCAACAAGCGCGAGAACCCCGGCGTCCGGATCGTCGACATCGCCACCCGTCGCACGCCGACGACGGACTATGCGGACATGTACGTCGAATTCATCCCGGGCAGTGATCTCGCCCTCGCGAACGGCATCCTGCACCTGCTGGTGAAGAACGGGAAGATCAGCCAGGCGTTCCTCGATGAGAACGTGATCTTCAAGCGTGGGATCGAGGATATCGAGCAGATCGGATTCGGGAGCTGGGGAGAAGATGGCCTGGGGCTCGATCCGTCAGACGGCCCGGCGGAGCATTACCGGTTCACAGACCAGGGACGGGACGCTTCCCTGGCCGAGCTCGAAGAATTCCTGGCCGACTACACGCCGGAGCGGGTGAGCGAGATCTCGGGCGTTCCCGTGGGACAGATCCGAGCGCTGGCGCAGATGTACGGCGACCAGGGCCGCGGCACGGTCAGCACCTGGTGCATGGGCGTGAACCAGCACACGCGCGGCACCTGGATGAACAACCTGATCACCGACCTGCACCTGATCACGGGGAAGATC
>JAENXO010000544.1 GCA_016649455.1 Gemmatimonadota bacterium
CGGTAAGGGGCGGCCATGACTGGGACTTGGACTCAACCGAACGACAGGCGCAATGAAGGGCATTGAGCGGCAGCGTGTAGGCTGGCTTCCCGTCTGGGGCTGGGCCATCGTGGCCTCGGCCCTCGTATGGCTGCTGTACGCTTTCACCCTGGGGCCGACGACGGCATTCTGGGACACCTCAGAGTACATCGCGACGGCGTACATCATGGGGTTGCCGCATCCCCCGGGGAATCCGCTGTTCGTGCTCATTGGTCGGACCTGGCTGATCCTCACGTCATGGACGGGTCTCGAAGTCGCGACGCGCATCAACCTGTTGAGCGCGACGGTGTCGGCGGTTGCGGCGGGTTTCTGGTTCCTGGCCGTCATGCGGATCTGGGCCCACTTCACGGAAAACCGCGCTGTTGCCCTTACGGCCGCATTCGTGTCCGTCCTGGTCGGAGCAACCGCCTATACGGTCTGGGCCCAGTCCAACGTCAACGAGAAGGTATACACGGTCTCGCTGATGTTCGTGGCCGTGATCTCATATCTCGCCATGCTGTGGGAGGACCACAGCGACACGTGGCGCGGTGACCGGATTTTCCTGCTCGTCCTGTTCCTGCTCGGCATAGGTTGGTCCAACCATCAGATGTCGATGCTGCCGGTGCTGGCGCTCCTGGTGTTCCTGCTCTGGCACAGCTGGAAGACGCTGCTGCGGCCGGGCCTGCTGGCAGCCGGCGTCGCGTTTCTGCTGATCGGATTCACGGTTCAGCTCGTGTTCGTTCCGATCCGGTCCGCACAGAACCCGATCATCGACGAAGCGGATCCGGAGTGCCCGGTCCTGCTGACCGCGATCACGCCGGACTTCAAGGCAACGGCGAAGAACAGAGTGCCGGTTCCCACCTGCGAGGCGCTCTCGGCTTCGATCCGGCGTGAGCAGTATCAGCCGCCCCCGCTGTCGCAGCGGCAGGCGCCGTTCAGGGCACAGGTCGGCAACTGGGTGCAGTACTTCGACTGGCAGTGGGCGCGCACGGTGATGCCTCCGGCGCGGCACTTCGTCACGTTCCTGTTTCTTGCGTTCGGCCTGGTCGGTCTGTGGCGGCACGCACGGGGCGACCTGGACAGCTTCGTGTACTTCTTCACCTTGCTGATCTCGGTCTCACTGGTGCTGATCTACTACTTGAATTTCAAGTACGGATACAGCCAGGCGCCGGAGATGCCGATCGATCGGCACGAAGTCCGCGAGCGGGATTATTTCTTCGTCCTGAGTTTCTACCTGTGGGGCCTGTACGCGGGAATGGGCATCGTCACTGCCTGGCAGGCGCTGGCCCGCCGGCTCACCCGCGGCCGCGAGGGCGACGGTCTGACGCTCGAGCACCACGGTCTTCGGGCGGCCTCGCCGTTGCTCGGAATCGCTCTGATTCCGTTGCTGCTGAACTTCCAGCTCGCGGATCGGCGCGGGGACTACTCGGCCCGCGATTGGGCGTACAATCTGCTTCAATCGGTCGAACCGTACGCGGTCCTGTTCACCAACGGCGATAACGATACCTTCCCGCTGTGGTACCTGCAGGAAGTGGAAGGGATACGCCGCGACGTTACCGTGATCGTGCATTCCTACCTCGGGACCAAGTGGTATCCGAAGCAGTTGCGGAACCTGACCGCGCCGTGTCCGGAGGGAGTCGATCCGCTGGCAGACCCGACCGTGGTCGTGTGTCAGCGGCCGTTCGACCGCGAGGCGGGTCTCGAAATGTATTCGGCCTTGAGCGTGTCGCCGCCGACCAGGTCGATTCACTCCCTGACCGACGAAGAGATCAACGCGATTCCGATCTACGAGGTCGCTCCGGCGGGATTCGAGATCCAGATCTCACCGTCGATCACACTGAGCTATCCCGATGACAGGGTGTTCACACACCCCGATCTGCTCGTGCTGCGGATCGTGCGGGAGTCACTCGGAGATCGGCCGATCTATTTTGCCGCCACGGCTCCCCCGGTCTACCAGGTATGGGAACTCGAGGAGCACATGGTGCGGCAGGGCCTGGC
>JAENXO010000367.1 GCA_016649455.1 Gemmatimonadota bacterium
GGGTTTTCGCCGCCGGGCACCCGGGCTGTCCTGATTTCGTCGGACCCGCCGAACAGAACAAGGACGTCGTGGGAATTCCAGCTGGTGACGGCCGCGTCGTCGATTCCATCGCCGTCGAAATCGCCGATCGCTACAGCCTTCGCACCGGCGGTCCAGCGCTGCTCAACGATCGGCGCGGCGCGGAACGTCCCATCACCCTTTCCGCCGAGCACGTTCACCGGCCCCGGCTCCGTGGCGACCACGAGGTCGGGTACGCCGTCACCGTCCAGGTCGCCGACCCGGACCTCGAACGGTCCATCGGCAGGAATACCTTCAGGCGCAGCGAATCCCCCGTCATTCATGCGGAGCACGATCGCGACCTCGTCCCGGTTCGGCGTGATGAGATCCAGGTGCCCGTCCAGGTTCAGGTCCGCCAGGGTCATGCCGCGGTAAGGGTCTCCGCCGACGGAAAGCTGCACGAGATCCAGGTCGAACCTGCCATCACCTGTGCCCCTCAGGAGGAGGATCGCCTCGCCGTGCCGGTCATCCACGAGGAGGTCCAGATGGCCGTCCAGGTCCAGGTCGGAAATCAGGACGGCATGCGGATGAGGGCCCAGGTCGAGATGGCGTGGAGAGTGCGAGAACGGTTCGAGTGCTCCCTGCCCGTCATTGCGGAGGAGCGTGACGTAGTCCGTCTCGTGATTGGCGACCGCCGCGTCGAGGTCGCCGTCGCCATCGAGATCTCCCAGGGCCAGGTCCACCGGATTCTCCCCGCCTGAGAAGCTCTTCCTGAGCGGGAACTGACCGGAGCCGTCTCCGACGAGCAGGGTGACGGTCCCGTCGTCCGTGTTCGTGATGAGCAGATCGGGCAGGCCGTCGCCCGTCAGATCTCCTGCCACCGCGGCTGAGGGGGCTTCGCCGAGAGCGATCGGAGATCCGACCAGGCGGAGGGTGTCCGAAGCCGGGCTCAGCGACCCCGACGGCTCCGCGGGACCGCATGCGAGGGCGCCCGTGAGTAGCACTCCCAACAGTCCAAGCGTGCCCATCATTCCCGACCCCTGACGATCGCCCGGCCGACCAGGCCCGCGCCGATCATCGCCAGGCCGACCAGCCACACTCGTGGCTCGACCCAGAACGCCAGGCCGACACACCCCACCAGGCCAGCGGCCGGAATCCAGCGTGGATACAGGCGGGCCTCAGCCGAAAGCCGGAGAGCGGCGAGGTTCGTGATGGCGTAGTACACGAGCACCGTAAAGGCGCTGAACGACCAGGTGAGCCCTATGTCTCCGATCAGGGCGATCAACGCGATTCCAGACCCGACCGCGAGAACGGCGGCGCGCGGGGAGCTCGACGATGCTTCGATCCGGGCCAGGCTCGCCGGCGCATCGGCCCGCCGGGCCATCGCCAGCAGAACCCGTGACAGACCGAGCACGAGGTTCAGCAACACACCGAGCATGGCGGTGATCGCCGCCACCGCCAGGAGCCCGGGGAGGACCGGCCCGGAGAACGTGCGTGCGACCTCTTCCAGTGGCGCGGCCGTCGCGGCCGTGAGCTCGGCTAGCACGCCGGCCCCGACAGCGCCGACGGCCACGAGCGAGACACTGATGTACAGCACCGCGGAAATCGCCAGCGTGACGATGATCGCCCTGGGAATCGTGCGCCGCGGTTCCCGGACCTCTTCCCCGAGCGTGGCGATCCGTCCGTAGCCGGTGTAGGCGACGAACATCAGCGCGGATGCCTCGAGCAGTGATCGAATGTCTGCCGAACCGGAGAACATCCCCGACAACGTGGACTCGCTTCGCTCCACGGCCGTCGGCGCACCCAGAACGACGAACGCGGCCAGCGCGAACAGTGTTACCGTGACGATCGCCCCGTTCACCCTGTTCGAGCGGGTCATTCCACCGATCACGAGCGCGGTGATGCAGCCGACGGAGAAGACGGCCAGCCCGACCCGGGCCTCCGGCGCGGTGACGCCGAACGAGTCGAGCGCGTAGCCCGCCAGGCCCAGCGCGGCTGTCGCCGCGGAAGCGGACTTTGCGCACAGGAAGGTCCAGCCCGCCATGAAACCGAGCGTGGGGGTCAGGTATCGATAGCCGTATTCGTACGTGCCACCACTGACCGGGTGGTCAGCGGCCAGCTGGGCGCTGGACAGGCCGTTGCAGGTGGCGAGACAGGCGGCGAGCGCGATCGCCAGCACGACGGAAGGGCCGGCGACACCGGCCGCGATCCCGATGCTGACGAACGCGCCGGTCCCGACGATCGAGCCGAGTCCGAGCAGGACCGCTCCGGGCAGACCGACGACTCGCGCCAGAGCTGCCCGGTCCGCCGGATCAGTCATGCGTTTGCGAGCGTCGCCTCGAGCTTGATCGGCACCGCCGCTAGCGCCTTCGACACCGGACAATTGGCCTTGGCTCCCTCCGCGAACACCAGGAACTCATCCAGCGTGATGTTCGGTATCACCGCGTGCGTCGTGAGCTCGATCAGGGTGATGGCGAACCCTGCGTCCTGCTTCTCGAGGTGCACCACGGCCTTCGTCTCGATGCTCTCCGGCTCGTGACCTTCCTTCCCGAGGGCGCCCGACAGCGCCATCGAAAAACACCCGGCATGCGCGGCGCCGATCAGCTCCTCGGGGTTCGTCCCGGGATCCTCTTCGAAGCGTGAACCGAATGAGTATTTGCCCTCATACGCCCCGCTTCCGAGACGCATCATTCCATTGCCCTTGAACAGGCCGCCGTTCCAGCGAGCCTCAGCCGTGCGCTTCATCGTGATCGTCCTGTGTTCGAGTTGAGGTGGTTCCGACAAACAGCCCTTGCTGCCTGCCGGAACACTATCAGGTCAGGTGTATGCCGCCAGACCCGGCGGAATCCCCTTCCGGACCGAGATAGTCGAGTCGAAACTGGTCATGAGACTGTGCCTCGGCAGGCGTTCCCAGCCAGTGCGTGGTTCCCCCGACCATCCAGACTACGATGTCGGCCAGGTCCAGCAGATCATCCACTTCATGGCCGGTGACGAGAACGGCGCACCCATGGCCCGCGAGCTCGCGAATCCCCTGAGCGACGCGCTGTCTGTCAGCCGGACTCACTTCGGCGAGCGGCTCATCAGCGATCAGGCAGGAGGGCCGTCGAAGCAGCGCCAGGCCCACTTCGACCCGCCGACGTTCGCCGCCCGACATCTTCTTCGCCGTCTTCCTTCGCAGCGATTCGATGTCGAGCCAGGCAATGGATCCGAGATCGAGGGGATGGCGGACTGACTGGCTCATCGCCCGAAGATGCCAGTTGACCGTA
>JAENXO010000062.1 GCA_016649455.1 Gemmatimonadota bacterium
GTTCCTCGGGACCCTCACGGGGAATCAACCGGAAGTGGAATACCCGATCCTGCCGCCTCACACGGCGGATACCCCGTTGCCGGACGTGAGCGTCCCAACCGCGGCCGCTCCGCACTGACGTATCGGGCTCCCGATCCGGGGAGTCCGGGGTGCTCGTCGGCGTCGACCCTCGCGGACGTCGGCGAGCACCCGACCCGGGGGACAGCCCCCGGTGTCTTCCGCTGGACCGGGGATTTGACCTCGGGGTAGCCGCCCACCATGCGCATCGTATCTCTTTGCCCCAGCCTCACGGAGCTCGTGTTCGACCTGGGCCGTGGCGATGATCTCGTTGGCGTGACGAAGTTCTGCATTCACCCCGCAGACGGAGTCTCCACGGTCGAGAAGGTCGGCGGGACCAAGAACCCGCGGGTGAAGCGGATCATCGAACTCGAACCGGACCTCGTCCTGTTGAACGAGGAGGAAAACCGGATCGAGGATGCCGGGAAACTGCAGGCTGCCGGGATCGTCTGTCACTCGAGCTTCCCGCGGACCGTCGCGGATACGGCCGCCATGGTGCGATCGATCGGGTCCGCGATCGACGCGTCAGTCGGGGCCGAGCGAATTGCACTCGATATCGAGGCCAGGGAAGAGCGGGTACGTTCTGCGACCCGCGGTCGTCCCGCGGTCCGCTTCGCCTACCTTATCTGGCGTGAGCCGATCATGGTTGCGGCGGCAGGCACCTTCGTCGACGCGTTGCTCGGGCTGGCGGGCGGTGAGAACGTGTTCCCGGACAGCGCCGAGCGATACCCGACGGTGACCGCGACTGAACTGGCCGATGCGAACCCGGCTGCAGTTCTGCTCTCCTCGGAGCCGTTTCCTTTCCAGGAGCGGCACGCAGACGAGCTGTCCGGGCTGACCGGGTTGCCGCGCGAGGCGTTTCACCTGGTGGACGGCGAGCTGTTGAGCTGGCATGGTTCCCGGACGCCGCTGGGCATCGACTACGCAGAATCAGTGATCGAGCAAATCCGACCGGAGGCCTGAGAATGGGAGCCAATGGAGTGAATCACCCGGCCCGCGCTGCGTGGATTCTGGCGTTCGGAATCGTGCTGGCATCCGTTGTGCTCGGCGGGTCGTTCTACACGGCGCGCGGCGCCAGGAGCACCGTGCAGGTGGTCGGCATGGCCTCGCAGCCGTTCGAGGCGGACCTGGTCAAATGGAGCCTGTCGGTCAGCCGCACCGTCCCCGTGCGGGAGCTGCGGTCGGGATACGACCAGATCGGCAGCGACGTGGAGCGGATTCTCGCGGGGTTCGAGGAGGCAGGATTGCCCGATTCGGCCATCACGCTCCAACCGGTGACCACGAATCCGCTGTACGGTCCCGACGGAATCCGGGAGTACCAGGTGAACCAGTCCCTCTTCCTGCTCTCGGATGACTTGACCAGCGTCGAGCGACTGGCGCTGGATCCCGCCGGTCTGATGGGCGAGGGCGTTCTGCTGCAGTCCTCCCAACTGGAGTATTTCTACTCCGGCCTGGCCGCCGTGAAGCGGAGCCTGCTGGCCAGGGCAACCGAGGACGCCAGGATGCGTGCCGAGGAAATCGCATCGGCGACCAACGAGTCGATCGGAGGGATTGCCTCGGCGCGTGCGGGGGTATTCCAGATAACTGAGCCGTACTCCACCGAGACGGCGGCCTACGGCGTCTACAACACGTCGTCCCGGAAGAAACAGATCCGTGTGACGCTGCACGCCGTATTCGCGCTCGACTGAAACGAATCGAGGGCCACACCCGGATGCTCCGGACGCGGCCCTCATGACCTGACGTGTGGCTGGTGGATCCGCCCCGCGTGGGCGGGCGGCCTTCGGTCAGGACATACCCAGAATACGCATTACGCGCACGTACTGCACGTCCAGATCATCACGCCACACGCCAAACACGCTGTTGTCGTGGAACCCGAGCGGCTGGAAGTGGAATGGCATCTCCACGATCCCGAGGTATCGACCTTCCGCGTCGAATATGTCCCACTCGGCGGAACCGATGTTCTGGAGCGGATTGAAGCTCTCCTTCTCTTCCGCGCTCATGCCGCTCAAGGCCCGGATCCTCTGAACCCACAGCGTGCCGCCGGGGCCGACCAGCGCCTGCGCAAACGCCGGAAAACGCTCCTCGAAGCTGATGCCCGACTTCAGCTGCTCGATGCCCTGCGGAGGCACACCGGCTTCGCCCCACAGGGACTCGAGTGTGCTTACGAAAATTTCCTTGTCTTCTTCAGTGACAGTGGCGGGCTCCGAGGGGATCTGGACGATCCGGGTCACGGAACCGTCCGCTGCCTTGAATGTGAACCTGTAGACGTCATTCGTGCCGAGTACGATCCCGCCGTCGCCGGTGAGCGACCAGATCGGCTCGGGCGAGAAGAAGTTGAATTCGGGCGCCCCGCCCGCGAACGAGAACGTCTTGCCCGCCGGCACCCTGATCAACGTGTCCGTGACCTCACCGTCGTAGCCCCGCCCCACGATCGTGTCGAGCGTGTCCGGCTCGGTCGCGGCCGGGGTGTTCGGCAGATTCAGCTGGCGGAGCTGGCTGATCAGCGCTCCATCGTGCTGCAAGTCCCAGCGGATCGGGATTCCGGATTCGAAACCGAGCCGGAAGCTTCCCAGGTCCTCGCCGTCCGGTGTGAGCAGCGCTACACGCTGGTTCTGCATATCCGGCACGATGACCGTGTCGCCCCGTCCGACGAGCACGGGTCCGATCTGCGCGCCGAACTGGCCCGGGCCGCTTCCTGCCTCACCGAACGTCCGTTCCCAGGTGCCGTCGGCCGCGAAGATCTTCACGTGCTGGCCCTGCGTGTCCGACACGATGACTCGCCCGTCCGACGTGAAGCCGATTCCCGTGATCTGGCCGAACTGGTAGGCGGCTTCTCCCTCGGGAGTGCCGATGAGCAGCGTCTCCTCGAGGGTCCAGGCGTCACCTGCCCCCCACATCGGCGTGAGCGGGTTCTGGACGAGCTGGATCCCGGCGCTGTCCGTGACGGTGCCGGCCCATTCCGTCGCGGTCGTGCCGCCATCGCCACCGGAGCACGCGGAAAATACGAGAGCCGCGGCGAATGCCGTGGCGAAGGACTGCCTGAACATGGAAGACTCCTCGTGGGGAATAGTAATCGGCCGAGCGCAGAAAGACGCGCCAGGCTGCCCGACAAAATGCGCCAGATCGTTCGCTTTTACAACCGGCGGGGCTCCCGTGCCCGCCGAAAGGCGGGCGGCGCTATGGTGCCAGTCGCTCGACCGTCCAAACGTCGCCTTCGCGGGTGAACCGGAACCGGTCGTGCAGCCGGTTCGCCCGGCCCTGCCAGAACTCGATGCGTTCGGGTCGGAGGCGATATCCCCCCCAGTACGGGGGAAGCGGCACCTCGTCGCCCGGGTAGCGTCTATCGTAGTCCGCGACCTGCTGCTCCAACTGCTCGCGATCGTCGATCACCGAACTCTGGGGGGATGCCCACGCGCCGATCCGGGCGCCGCGCGGGCGGGTCCGGAAGTACGCGAACGAATCCTCTTCGCTCGTCTTCTCCACCGTCCCCTCGATCCGTACCTGGCGCTGGAGGATCGGCCAGTGGATCGCGAGAGCCGCCTGCGGGTTCCTCTCCAGCTCGACAGCTTTTCGGCTCTCGTAGTTCGTGAAGAACACGAAGCCACGCTCATCATGTCGCTTGAGTAGAACCAGGCGGGCGGAAGGAAATCCGTCCTGAGTGGATGTTGCGAGGGTCATCGATTCCGGCAGGTAGAGTCCGGCTTCTCGCGCCTCGCGGTACCACGTGTCGAACAGCCGGAACGGTTCAGCTCCGACAGTCTCTTCGTTCAGACCCGTGAACACGCCCTTTCGAATCGTCAGCAGAGCGCGAAGCGTGGACTTGAGGGACATCGGGCCATCCGGTGCGGGTACGTGGAACTCGCCGCGTTACGCGGCTGCGAAAGTACTCAGCCGTCGCCGGGTCCGATAGCGAAACAGTGACGGCGAGCGTTATCAACTTCCGTTCTTGTTGCATGCCAGTCACTTGACTCGGAACGCAAGAACTCCCTAGTCTCCGGATGCGCGTTCGCCCCCCTTTTGACGCGCCGGTCGTCCCGAACGGCCAGTCAGCGGAAAGGACATCCATGTCCACTCTCGCCGAGCGACTCGGCGCGGCCCTCGCGCCCCGCTACCGACTTGGAGAAGAAGTCGGTGCAGGTGGGATGGCCCGCGTGTTTCGGGCGGAGGACTCGATGCTCGCGCGGCCGGTCGCGGTGAAGGTTCTGCGCCCGGAACTGGCCACCGCCGTCGCCTCTGAGAGATTCTTGCGCGAGGCACGGGCGCTGGCTGCGGTTGCCCACCCGAACGTCATGACGATCCACGAGTGCGGCGAGGTGGACGGCCTTCTGTTCTATGTGATGGACTTCGAACAGGCGCGGTCTCTGCGGCAATGCCTCGACGAGGGCCCATGCCCTGAGGCGGACGCCTGGAGACTGGGTGTGGATCTGAGCGCCGCGCTCGAGGCGACGCACGCGAGCGGGGTGATCCACCGGGACGTGAAGCCCGGGAATATCTTCTTGCGCCCGGACCGGGCGGTACTGGCGGACTTCGGAATTGCCAGCGACGCATCGGAGTCGGAGCCTCCCCTGACGCAGGAAGGCTCACCTGGTACACCAGCATACATGGCACCGGAACAGGCGGCCGGCGACGTATCGACCGAACGCTCCGACATCTACTCCGCCGCGATGGTCCTGTACGAAGCGTTTTCCGGCCGCCGGTGGGCCAGATTTCAGGATCCGGGTCGCGCCGACTGGTCAGGGATCCCTCGTCGGGCCAGGCCCGTCCTGTCTCGTGCCCTCGAGCTGGATCCGGCGCGGAGGTGGCCCGACGCGACCACGTTTCACGGCGCGCTTCGCCAGGCCCACCGTCGCCGCCCGACTGCACGCCGGGTTAGTGTGGTCGGGCTCGGAGCGCTGGCGCTGTTCCTCGTCTGGTGGTCGTGGCCGAAGCCACCTCCAGCCGTCACCGCGGACCTGGCCGTACTGCCGTGCAGTGCCGGACCCGGAGTGGATCCGGAGGCGGCCCGCGTGGCTCGATCGTGGGCCGCATCGCAATTGGACAACCTTCGAGACATTCACGTTCTCAGCGAACGCCAGACACTCAACACGTGGGACCGGCACGTCGATCGCCTTTCGTCCGACGACTGGCAGGGTTGGACCGAGGCTCTTCGGGCGCGCTGGGTCAGCAGCTGCGGAATCTCCGCGGCCGGGGACACCTGGCGAGTCGCGGTCGAGCTGCACGACGGAGTTCGTTCCGAGGGACCGTATCTGGAGATCGCCGAGCGAGGTGACTCGACCGGGACCGGTCAGGCTGTGTTTCACGCTATGCTGCAGGCTCTCGGCGCTGCCGACCTCACCGCGGTGTCGGTGGACGAGGCCGGCGTCTTGAGCTCGTACTCCTCGACAGCCGTCCTGCTGTGGATCGAAGGGAAGGAGTACTTCCGCCAGGATGCACTCCGGAATGCAGTGCACCGGTTCACGCAGGCGCTTGCCCTGGAACCCGAGTTCGCCCTCGCTGAATGGCACCTGGCAGAGGCCCAGCGCTGGCTGGCGCACGCCGCCGTGGAGGTGAACCTGCAGGATCTCTACCGCAACCGATCATCGGAGCTTCCCGTTCGCGATTCGATGCTCCTGGAAGCTCGCGTGGCGCTCTACGACGCGAAACCCGTCCTGCTTCGGGCGGTTGCCGAGAAATACCCGGACGAGGCGTATCCCACTCTTCTGTATGCCGACGAGCTGTACCATCGGGGTGGCCTGTGGGGAGAGCCGGTGGACTCCGCCGTGGCGCTGCTCGAGTCCGCGGTCGACAAGGACTCCTCCCTCATTCCGGCGGTCGAGCACCTGGCGCAGGCGCAGATCCGACTCGGCCGTGGGTTGGAGGCCCGCCGAACCCTGGAGTACCTGGACGCGAACTTCGGACCGTGGGAGCAGCACGAAGTCTACTATCCGGCCATCTGGCAACAGGCCTGGCTGCAGCGGTTCGCCGGAGAAGATGAGGCCGCGCAGGGATTCGAGCAGCTGGTTCAGGACTTTGGTCCCGAAGGTACACTGGAGCTGCTGCGGCTCGGTTGCCGCTGGGTCCGGTATGTGGAAATCCCGTCGGGACAGGAAATGCTCGGCCGTGCGCTGCGCGGCATCGCACGTGACAAGCGCAGTCCGGACGACGCCGCCGGCGGGCTCCTCGCGATTGCGCTCGGGAAGCTCGGTCAGGGAAGAATCACATCGGCCCTGGCTTCTTTTGACTCGATCGTCGCTGAGACCCGGACTCCCGAGGCCCGACTGCAGGCCCGGATGCAGGCGGCGGAGTGGCGAGTGATCCCGTATGCCCTCGGCCTCGACGGGTTTGGTCTCGCAGACGCGGAAGCAGGCTCAGACACGCTCGCGGCCTTGTGGACCGAACTGACCGGAGTGCAGCCGATCCTGCGCGAGCGGGCAGCGTTTGGGCTGGCAATTCTCGCAGCCCAGACGGATCCAAACGCTGAGGCCGCCGCCTGGTCCGACTCGTTGCGCGCGCTCGAGTCGTCGCTCGAACCCGGTGCCGTGAGCCGGCAGTCGCAGCTGCTGGCGGGACTCTCTCTCGCCTCGGCCGGAGAGCTCGATCTGGCCCTCGAATCGACGGACTCTCTCGTCACCTACGATTCGGTGGCTCTGGGGGCGGATCCGTTCGGTCGAGCTGCCACCTATTGGCTTCGCGCCCGGTGGCAGGCGGAGGCAGGCGACACGATCGCGGCTCTGCGGACCCTGTACTGGCACGAGAACACGGACCTCGAGGAAGGAACGGCGGCCGGGCTCGTGCAGGCGGCAGAGGTGGATGCCGCATTCGGCGTGCACGCCCGTGCCATGACAGTCGAACTCGCCGGCCGCCTGACCGGAGACGGGTCCGTGGCCGGTCTGCCCGGATGTGTACTCGTTCAGACCCGTGGCCGGGAAGTCATGCGCCTGTGGAGCGATCCGGACCCGGGCCTGCTCCCGGTGCGTCGGCGGGTCGAAGCAGTGCTCGAACAGATCGAATCGGAGTGTGAGACGTGATTACGCTACGAACCCTCGGGCCGGTCGAGATTCGCGTCGACGATTCGGATCCGCCTCGCGAGCTGCTGTGGAGGAAGAACCTCGCCCTGCTCCTGTACCTCGCCCGCTCGCCCGGCCACCGCCGTTCTCGCGAGCATCTCGTCGGTCTCCTGTGGGGCGACAAACCGGATTCGGCGGCTCGGCACTCGTTGAATGAAGCACTGCGCGTGCTGCGGAGGTCGGGCGATGAATGCCGGCTCGACTCGATCGGTGACCAGGTCGTGCTGGATGATGGCACCATCAGTCTGGACGTGGACGAGCTGGAGCGGCGAGTCGCCGAGCAGCGCTGGTCCGACGCGGTAGAACTCGTCCGGGGCTCGTGGATGGAGGGGTTTGCCGTGCCTGACTCGAGCTCGTTCGAGGACTGGCTGTCGGCCGAGCGACTGCACTGGAACGGCGTGGCGACATCGGCCATGCAGGCGCGCGGATCGACCTTGCTCGGCCGCGGTGACGAAGCCGGAGCGCAGGACATGGCTCGCCGGGCGCTGGCGCTCGACCCGTTCTCCGATTCCGCGATCCGCTTGCTGATGGAAGCCGCAGCCCTCCGGGGCGAGCGAGCGTCGGCGCTCAGCACGTACGAGGAGTTCACACGCCGGCTGGAAAGCGAGCTCGGAATCGAACCCGAGCCCGATACGGCGGCGCTCGCCGGGCGCGTTCAGCAGGAGCGCACCTGGAAGCTGCCCGAGGAGATTCCACCGGAAGACGTCTGGGCGCGTCGTGTGCCGCTCGTCGGCCGGGAACGAGAGATGGAGACCATGGTCTCGGCGGTACGGTCGAGCATGACGGAGCGCCGGCCGGCCGTGATCGTCTGCCGCGGCGAGTCAGGCTCCGGCAAGACACGTCTCGCGGAAGAAGTGATAGCGCGGGCGCGGCTGGTGGGAGCGGCCGTGGCCAGTTTCAGGGCCGTGGAGTCTGACGGGTCTACGGACTGGTCAGCGCTGCTCGGCCTCGCCGCGGGAGGCCTGCTCGCCACCGAGGGCGCCGCCGTGGCCACCCCCGAAGCGCTTGCCACCCTGCTGGCCCAGACGGGCTGGCAGGACCCGGCGCTCCGGGACCACGCAGCGGGAGCGACGCCACGACCACTTCCGAAGGCGTTCACCGAGCTTGCACTCGCAGCAGCGGAACTCAGGCCCCTGGTGCTGTGGATCGACAATGCCGAGCACCTGGACTCGGCGACGGCCAGGGCCCTGTCCGGGATGCTGCGTGACCTGGCCGGAGAGCCTTGTACGCTTCTGCTCACTCTTCAGGGTTACCCGCCGCAGCCTCAACTCGACGAGCTGAGAAGCCGGATCGGCCGGGACCTGGCAGGTGCGGCGCTCAAGCTCGAGCCGCTCGGATCGGAAGGGATCGAGGAACTGACCCGCACGATGATTCCCGATCTCGACCCGTCCGGGGTCGAGCGGCTGGCCCGGCGGATTTCGCTTGACTCGGCCGGGCTGCCGCTGTTCGCGGTGGACCTGTTGAACGGCGTCAGGCTCGGACTCGAGATCGAGCAGCAGCCCACCTGGCCTCAGCCGTTCCAGACGATGGACCAGACGTATCCGGGTGATCTGCCCGACACGATCACGGCCGCGATCCGGATCGGCTTCCGCCGGTTGAGCGAACCGGCGCAGAGAGCACTCAGTGCCGCCTCGGTGCTGGGCGAACGCTTCGAGGGTGGCCAGCTCGCTTCGGCCACCGGGCTCGATGAGGCCGCGGTAACGAGCGCGCTCGACGAACTGGAATGGAATCGGTGGGTTTCGGCGGACGCGTTCGGCTACTCGTTCGTCGCTCGAATCGTGCGCGACGTGATCGCCCGGGACATGCTCACTCCAGGCCAGAGACTGCGGATCCAGGAGGCAGCGCAGAGCTGATCCACTCGGCTTGACCGGGGCTTGACTCGCAGACGTGAGACTGATGGCGGTGGCAGTCAGTCGTATCACAAACGCGGGAGGCCTCGATGAGCAAGCTGATGACGATTCTCACCCTGAGTTGTTGTTTCGGAGTCGCGCTGGGTGGGTGCGGGGACGATGTCCTCGGACCGGGAGAGCAGGACGCGTTGCTCGGCGTCGAGCGCGCAGGTTCGCCCGACATCCGCGTGATGAACTGGAACCTCTACGTCGGCGCCCAGATCGAAGTGATTGCGGCCGCGGGCTCACTGGAAGAGCTCGTGGTGCTGGCGGGCCAGACCTTTGCCGCCGTCCAGGCGACGAACTTCAGGGAACGTGCCGAGGCGATCGCGGACTACATCGCGGATCGTCAGCCCCATGCCGTGACCCTGCAGGAAGTGTCGACCTTCACTATCCGTCAGCCGAGCATCTACACGGGGTATCCCGGGGAATGGGTGGAGCAAACCGATTTCCTGGAAATCCTGCTCGAAGCGCTCCGTGAGCGTGGCATGCGATACACGGACGCGTCTGTGGTTCATAACTTCGCGTTCGAGGTTCCGGCGCTGCTCGGTCCGAATCCGGCCACGGA
>JAENXO010000216.1 GCA_016649455.1 Gemmatimonadota bacterium
ACATCGACTCGAACCCGTTCTGCGGCACTACCTGTCATGTGATGGAACCGGAATGGACGGCCTACCAGAGGTCACCTCACGCCCGGGTTCATTGCGTCGACTGCCACATTGGATCAGGCGCCGCGAATTTCGTCCAGGCGAGACTGTCCGGGGCACGCCAGGTGGTTCGGTTGTTCACCGACAGCTACGCCAGGCCGATTCCGACTCCCGTGCACGATCTTCGGCCGGCCCGCGCCACCTGCAACGAGTGCCATTGGCCTACCCGGTTTCACGGTGACAGGACACGTGTGATCACCCGGTTCCGAAGCGACTCCACGAACACCGAAACCCAGACGATCATTGTCAACAACGTCGGCGGCGGGCAGGAATTGGGAGTCTCAGTGGGTGTCCACTGGCACGTCGATCCGTCGCTCGAGGTTCGTTTCCGGTCTGACGAGAAGCGGGAATTCGTCCAGGAAAATGAGACGCTGTACGACGACGGCAGCTGGAAGGTATTCACCCGCGATCCTGGAGAGAACGATCCGGTGGCTGATTCCGTCCGCACGATGGACTGTCTCGACTGTCACAATCGTCCGACCCACGTCTACCTGTCGCCCGAGGAGGCGGTCGATGGTGCGCTGCGGCTTGGGGTAGTGAACCGCGATATCCCGTTCATCCGTCGTGAGGGACTCGCTGCGCTCAAGGTGGAGTACGCATCGCACGACGAGGCGAGGGAGGGAATCACGGCGCAGATTCGCGGTTTCTACAGGGACTCGTTCCCCGCGATCGCGTCCGATCGATCCCACTCCGTCGAGGAGGCGATCGCCACGCTGCAGGAGCTGTACGTGACGAACGTATTCCCGGCGATGAACGTTTCGTGGGGTACGTATCCGGATCACCTCGGACACAAGGGACTGGCTGGCGGCTGTTTCCGCTGCCACAACGTCGCGTTTACTGCCGAGGACGGCTCGAAGATCTCGTCCGACTGCGAGCTGTGTCACCAGATCGTCGCCTACGAGAGGACTGCCGACGAGATATCGCTGGTGGTCGAGGAGTGAAGTCCGATCAGTCCGAGTCCCCCGGGCCGTATAGTGGCTGGCGGACGGCAGCCGCGATCGCGGGGATCATCGCGCTGTTCGTGCTCGGCTCGGTCGTGTCACGGTACCTGTATCCGGATCGTCCGCCCGTCGTACAGGAGCTGTCGGGCTCGACGATGGGAACGACCTGGACGGCGAAGCTCGTGGTGCCGCCCGGGGCCACGTCCCTCGTCGCGGCGGCCCGGGACTCGATCGTCGCTCGCCTGGACAGGGTGAACGCGTCAATGTCCACCTGGGATCCCGCCTCCGAGATCTCCCTGTTCAATCGCACGGTGTCCGTCGAGCCGTTTCCGGTTTCCGTCGAATTCGTCGACGTGGTCAGGCGCGCCGAGACCGTGAGTCGGGCGACCGGCGGTGCGTTCGACGTCACGGTCGCGCCGCTGGTAGCACTGTGGGGATTCGGGGCGTACGGAACTCCCGGGGACCCGGCCGACCCGTCCGCTCTGCCGGCGGTGATGGCGCACGTCGGTTACACGAAACTGCAGATCAGCGGTGACGGACGGGCGCTGCGGAAGACGGATCCCGAGATCTCGATCGATTTGTCGGCGATCGCCAAGGGATACGGGGTGGATCGGGCTGCCGAGGCTCTCGCGTCGATGGGCCTGGCCGCGTACGCGGTCGAAGTCGGGGGAGAACTCCGGGCCCGTGGACGAAAGCCTGACGGCACCCCTTGGCTCGTCGGCATCGAGGCTCCGGATCCGACCGCGCGGATCGTTCTGCGCAGTATTCCGCTTCTGGACGCGTCTGTCGCCACTTCCGGCGACTATCGGAATTTCTACGAGTCGAGCGGGACGCGATACGCGCATATCGTCGATCCGCGGACCGGTTCACCCGTGCCGTGGCAGGGGTTCTCGGTCACGGTGATCCACTCCAGCGCCACGCTTGCCGATGCGTGGGCCACCGGCCTGAGCGTGCTCGGCCCCGCAGAGGGAATCGCGCTGGCCGATCGGGAGGGACTCGCGGTGCTGTTCGTGCTGCCGGACGGAGCGGGCGGCTACCGCGAGCTGTCGTCGGAGGCGTGGGATTCGGAGTCGGACGGCGGAAACGCCAGCACGGCGGCACGCGCACAGATCCCGATCACGAACGGAATGACCGGCGCCGGAATCTCCTGAGGCCAGACCGGCAGGCCCACGAGGAACAGCACCGCGAGCGCGAGAGTGACCAGCATGTAGGGTCGCAGCCACCGGGGATTCCTTCCAGCCAGCAGCGTCACCGCCGGCACGACGTGGGTCGGGATCGCCCACATCAGATTCAGGTTCCCGTTCGTCACCGTGTGAAGCGACACGAAGGTGAGGAACGCCAGCACGAACCCGGCGAGTCCGACGACCCCGAACAGGATACCGTCCAGCCAGCGGCGTTCGCCGCGACCGGCCTTCCGATCTCGAATCGTGACCAGTACCAGCCCGGCCGCGATGAGCCAGCCCGCGATCGTGGGCCAGGGCACCGCGGGCTCCCGCTCACCCGCTCCCGGGCCCCAGGTCAGCGTGTCGGTGCGGCTGACGAGCTGTCGCTCGGCTCCGGGCGCACCGACCGTGGCCGAGCCCAGCCACTCCATCAGGTATTCCGGCAGGAACAGAGCATCGCGCGCCGAGGCCTTGCGGTCGGCCGGCTGTCCGAGCCCGACGTCCATCGACAGGTCGACCCCGGGGTGCCCGACCAGGTTCGGATCCAGCAGCTGACGGAAACTGCGGTCCGGGTCCTCCAGCTTCACGTTCAGCTCGGGACCGAGAATCGTCTCGAACACATCCCGGGGCCGGGTGGAGCAGTTGTCAAAGAAGAAATCGTACCGGTAGACACGATTCTCGGGTCGGGAGTTGTCGACCAGCAACGCGAACAGGGACTTCGCCTGGTCCGGGGTGAGGTCCAGCGTCTGCTCGATTGATGCCCGGCCCTCGTGGCTCCAGTACCAGGCTGACGCATCCAGCGGCGCTCTCGAGGCACCGAGCATGTAGTCCAGCTTTCCGTAGGCGAACCGGGCGACGAATCCGGCACCGCCGAGCAGCGTCTGCGGAAAGTCGAACGTGCCGTAGTTGAACCCCACATCGAGGCCGGAGTCTGGATCGTGCACCCGGATGATCGTGTGTCCGAACAGTGAATACATCCGGTCGCCGGGTAGAACCGTGACGACGGAAACGATGGCCGAGTCGGAGAGGAGGGGCGCCGCGCCGGCGGTGCGGCCCTGTGCGATCGCGTCGGACGGCACGGACAGGCACGCTGCGCACGCGAGCGCGCTGCGCAGTGCCACGGACGGAATCGGACGACGCCAGTTCATGGGCGCAAACCTAAGGGGCGGCAGCCGGTGCGGCCAAGCAGCGCTCGGTCGCGCGACTCGTTGGCGAGCCATAGGTTAGAAATGTCGGTCGCACCGGTGGTCACCGCCCGTCCCAGGCATCGTCGATGCGAGGCTTCTCGATGACGAATCGGTCCTTCTCAACCCTGGCCGCTGCAAGCGCGCTGGTGCTTTGTGCGTTCGGGCCTGCCCGCGCCCAGGATGCCCAGTACTGGACCAACGACTATGGAAACCGGGCCAGGCTGCTGGGCGGTGCGATGGTCGGCAGCGCCTCGGATCTGAGCGCGGTCTACTACAACCCCGGGCGCCTGGCACTGCTGGAATCCGCAGGAGCATTCCTGACCGGGTACGTATTCAACTACGACCACCTGAGCTTGACGAACCCCGTGGCTCCAGGGGATGGGGTCACCTCGTCACGCTTTGACGCGATCGCGGCGCTCATCGCAGGTGAATTGAGGTTCGGATTTCTCGGCGATTCCCGCCTTGCCTACTCGTTCATGAACCGGCATGACTTCGACATCCGACTGAACGAAGAGGTGATACTCAAGGACCCCGATCCGGTCGAGGCGCCGGACCTCGAGCTGCTGGCCGGGAGCCTCGGGTACGAGACGAGACTGTCGGAATACTGGGCCGGATTCACCTGGGCAAAGCCGCTGGGCGGTGGGCTCGGGCTAGGGATATCCACCTTCGTGTCGGTCCGGTCTCAGCGCGCCCGTTCCATCGTGGACTTCCAGGAACTTACCGACCAGGGCGAGGCGACGGTTCTTTCGAGGTTGCGGGATTACAGCTACGACAGCTGGCGGGTGCTTCCGAAGATCGGACTGGGCTGGGAAAGTGAACCGTGGTCTCTCGGCGTCACGGTCACGACGCCCGGCGTGAAGCTGTGGGGCAGCGGCGACGAGACGCTCAGCAGCTCCCTGGTCGGGCAGGTAGAACGGCCGGACGGGACCCTTCCGACTTACATCGCCGTCGATTCCCAGGAGGACATTCCCTCGACGTTCAACTCGCCATGGTCGGTCGCGGTCGGTGCGGCCTACCTGTTTTCATCTGCCACCCGGGCTCACTTTTCCGCGGAGTGGTTTGCCAGCAACAACAGGACGATCCTGGATGCGGAGCCGTTCGCGCCCCAGACGGGCGGGGAGCCGCTGGATCCGTCGGTCTATCTCGAAATGAAGGCCCTGGCCAACGTCGGTATCGGCGTGGAACACATCTTCAGCGAGAAGCTCACGTCGTATGCGAGCTTCCGCACCGACTTCAGTGGAGCGAGGGAGCCGATACCCACGGAGACGACGTTCGCGATCTGGGATCTGTTCCACCTGGGGGCCGGTGTCCAGGCCACGGTCGGCCGCTCCGACTTCACGCTCGGCCTGATGTACAGCCACGGGAGCCAGAGCCGACCCAATGCGCTGATCGACCTGGGCCTGGAGGACGAGAGCGGACTCCTGTCCGAGGAGACGAAGTACTCCTTCACCCGCCTCACGCTGCTGCTCGGATTCCAGCTCGCTTTCGCCCCTGATATCGGGACCGGATAGGAGGTCATGATGTTCCGGCGAATTCTCGTGCCCGTGGAGCTGTCGGACAAAGATCGCCGAGCGGTCGAGGCCGCCCGCTCGCTGGCCAGGGCGAACGACGGGGGCGACACCGAGGTGGCCCTGCTGCACGTCATCGAGACCCTGGACCTGCCGTTCGAGGAGCTCGAGGACTTCTACGGGAAGCTGGAATCCCGGGCGGCGGCAGCGCTGACCGAGCTGTCCGCATCACTCGCGCAGGACGGGATCGACGTGGTCCAGCGGATCGCGTTCGGCTCACGCGTGCCGGAGATCCTGGCCCACGCGGAGGAAACCGGGGCAGAGCTGATCATCCTCGTCACGCGGCCCGTGGATCCCTCGAATCCCGGTGCGGCGTGGTCCGGCATCGCCTACCAGGTCTCGATTCTCGC
>JAENXO010000632.1 GCA_016649455.1 Gemmatimonadota bacterium
CCCGCCTGGGTCACAGATCTGGTGAACGGAGACCACTTCGCGGGCAGTAGTTCAGAACCTGCGGCGATCGCCGGCTACCCGAACATCACGGTTCCTGGCGGTTTCGTTCACGGTCTGCCGGTCGGCCTGTCATTCTTTGGACGCGCCTGGAGTGAACCGACGCTGCTTCGGATCGTCTACGCGTTCGAGCAAGCCACCCTGCACAGACGGGCTCCAGGCTTTCTGCTGGATCTCGACTCGACCACCTGAACAGGATGGGAGCCCCCGATGAGATTGCCTGATCGCCCGTACGAGGAGCGGGTCCAGATGGCGATGGAGGCCGCGCTGGAGCGGTCGGGGCCCGATCGAGACGAGTTCGTCCGCTGGCTGTCGGCCGCCGACCCAAAGCTTGCTGCTACTGTTATTCTGCGCCTGTCTGAACAGCAGGACGCCGCGCCGCGGGCCGGCGACTGACTGGGGTCCTATCTGAGGTCAGGCGTCGTCGTCCAGTACGATCAGGTCGATTGTCAAATCGACGCCCGCCGCGCCGTCGATCAGCAGCAGAGTGCGGATCGAGCCTGACGGGAGAGTGATCGGGCCGGAGTCGAATCGGATGGAGTCTGGTTCTGCTACCTTCGTGAGGACGAGCGATACTTCTCCGCTCGCAAACTCTCCATACAGCGTCACGTCGAGCCAGTTCAGGTCCGCGACGTCCGGTGACCCATCGACCTCGTCGCCCTGCTCCAGCAGGTATGCGTCGACGTCTCCCGCCTGCAAGCCGCCCTGGACGATTCGAACGAACGCCCTGTCCTCCTCGGGTTGGCCCGGATCATCTGCCAGGAATATCCCGCTGACAAGGGGGATATTCGCATGCCCGACGAACACCATTGTGTAGTGTGTACCGGCACTGAGGAATATATCTCTGGTTTTGAGTGTCCCTTCCTGGTCTGACGCGAACGCGATGCGGGAAGCCGGGGTGGCCGTCTGATACGCGCTCTCGCTCTTGAACGCCAACTCCGAGGAGGGGCCACCCTCGAGCCCGATTTCCACCGTTCCGACCGTGTTACTGATACCGTTCACGTAACGCATCTGTGCGTCGAGCGATCCGTTGGGACCGCTCGAGTCGCTGCACCCGTTCACGATCAGCGTCGCGAGGAACAGCAGTACCAGCCTGCCGGGCCGGAACCCTCTCATGCGTTCTCCTTGAACTCGGGTTCCGGTCCGTACCCGGTTTTGGCAGGAGTGATTCACCTGGCTCAGTCGAGAAGCCGCAGCGGCATCACCAGGCAGAGGTAGTCGGGCGCTCCGGATGCCGGCATGAACGTGGCGGCACGCTCGGGGGCTTTGAACTGGAGTATTACGTCGTCGTCCGGCATGTAGCGGAGAACTTCGAGCAGGTAGTTTGCATTGAAGCCGATCTCGATCGACTCGCCCTGGTAGTCCACCGACATTTCTTCCTCGGCTTCGCCAAGGTCGGGGGTCTGTACCCGGAACGAGAGCGTGCCCTCGCTGAATGCCATCCGGACACGATGCGTCTGGTCGCTCGCCACGACCGCCATCCGACGGATCGCTGCCGCCAGGTTGTCGCGGTTCGCGGTTGCGGCCTTGTCGCTGTCAGTCGGTATCACCTGTTCGTAATTCGGATACGG
>JAENXO010000629.1 GCA_016649455.1 Gemmatimonadota bacterium
GAACTTCGACAGCGTCGGATCGCCGTGTGCGAGCGTGGCATACCAGTGGCGGCCATCGGGAGCGATCGCCAGGCCGTGTGGTTCGTCGCTCTCCGATGGACGTGGATCGAGGGAGATGCGAGACAGGAGGGCGCCGGTTTCAGGATCGAACCGCAGGACTTCGTCGGACACGGCGACCGCCACGTACACCACGGCGCCACCCGGATCTTCTCCCCGACTGGACCCGTCCCCACTGCTGCCGCACGCCGCCGCCAGGAGTCCGGCGGCGGACAGGACGGCTGCGCGACGGATCAGAACTGCGGGTCCAAGATCCACAGGCCCGTATTCATGTCCGAGACATAGATCTTCCCGGCGTGCAACTGCGGCGCCCAGGCGCACTGCTGCTGGTCGGCGACGCAGCCACCGCCCGTCGCATAGCCGGACCCCGCGATGAACCGGCCCTGGCGCTCGAGACTGCCGAGCAGCTCCCCGGTGAGGTCGAACGCCTGCATTCCCGCCTCGTACCATGCGAAGTACCCGATCCCCCGGTCCTCGTCGACCCAGAAATTGTGGGGCGCCGCACCGGGGCGAGCGATGGAAGCGACTTCGACCGGGTTCGACGGATCGTGCACATCCACGATCCTGACTCTTCCCGGCACGTTGATTTCGTCTCCGAGAAATACGTATCCGGCCTCCGGCCAGTACCAGGCATTGTGCACCAGGTATCCGGGAATCCTGATCCGGCTCACTTCCCGCGGGCTGGCCGGCGAGCCGCCCCGGATGCCATTGCCCACATCCAGGATGACCAGGCCGGCGTCCCAGTGTGACAGGAAGGCCAGTCCGTCGCGCACGTAGACGTCGTGCAGGAAGCTGGAGCCGCCGTAGAACGAGGCGACGATACGTGGCGCCGACGGGTCCGAGATATCGAGAACCCTGAGTCCTGAGGAAGCAGCCGTCCCGTCCACCACGAGGTACGCGTAGTCACCGTCGATCCATACGTTGTGCACCCCCGGCGACAGGTCGGGAGCCGCATAGCGCCCGAACACCTGCGGCCGGCGTGGGTCGACGAGATCGAGCAGCGTGATTCCGTTCTGCATGTCGTCGGAATGCTCGTGCGTCAGGATGCCGAGCCGGCCATCCGCGCTCACCTTGATGTCGTTGACGACCCTCGCGTCAACGATCACCGAGTCCACCAGCACCGGGTCCGCCGCACCAGAGATATCCCACACCAGCAGAGCGTCACCGCACGCACCACCCGGCACGCTCCGGCAGCCCCAGGTCCCGGTATATGCGGTCGAGCCATGCTCCCAGTGATCCGAGCTGAAGCGGCGCCCGACGGCTCCATTCCCCACGACCTCGAACCCACCGATCGGCACCGACCGCGCCGCGAACGTCAGTTCAAGGGTGTCGGCCGCGGCCTGCGCTTCGGCCACGAGCTGCAGACTGCCGGTCTCGTACGCCACGAGCCTGCCGTCTGCAGTGACGAGCCCGGCGCCGGGCGGGATCACCCGCCAGGAGACCGCGGAATCCGACCCGGGGTTACCCTCCGAATCCCGGACATCGGCCGTGAACTGAACGACGTCGCCCTGCGCCGCCCCGCCGGCATCACCAGAGATGGAAACGGAGCCGACCTGCGGGCCTCCGGGTGGAACCACCGAGAACACCAC
>JAENXO010000268.1 GCA_016649455.1 Gemmatimonadota bacterium
TCGAAAAATGGGTGCCGACTACCACCTGTTGACCACGGATACACCCATGAATCCTGGCCTCGGCCGATACCTGGAGAAGCGCGCCCGCCTGGCATGAACGTTCTGCATCCCTGGGCCCTCGGGCTCATCGCACTCGCCGCCGTCCCCCTTCTTCTCCACCTCGTGAGGCGGGAAGCCAGGCGGAGAGTCCCGTTTCCGGCCCTGCGGTATCTGCAGAGTGCGGAACGCCGGAATGCTCGATCCATGCGGATTCGAGACTGGCTCCTCGCGCTCGTTCGTGTGGCCCTGGTGTTGCTTCTTGCGGCCGCTGCCAGCCGGCCCCTCGTCGGCCGGGGGGAGGCCGGCAGTCACCCTCCGACTGACCTGATTCTGGTGCTCGACAACACCGCGAGCATGATTCGACTGTCCGGAGATTCGTCCCTGCTCGATGCTGCCCGTGCCGCGGCGTCTCTCACGCTCGAGCGCTTCGGACCGGAAGATCGAATCTGGCTGGTAACGCCGGTGGATGGTATCGCAGTCACCGGCGGGACGGCTGAGGACGCGGCCCGGGGTCTCGAATCGATTCGCGGATCGGATGCGAACGGTTCAATTCCGGAGGCGATCGAGCTCACGATCTCTGCAGTTCCGAAAATAGAGGGCCGGGTGAGGGAGGTTCAGGTGCTGACGGACCTTCAGGCTGGATCGTTCTCCGGGTCTGTAAGACTCGATGAAGGAGTGTCGGTCCCGGTTCTCCAGTTCATTCCCGACGCGACTGAGAATGGAGCCGTCACGACCCTCGATGTCGGACCGTCGACCCCCATCCCACCAGGCTCTGCTGCCACGGTGACCGCCAGGCTCACCATGTGGCCGGGCGGAGAAGGCACGGATACACCGGCAGACGATCAGCCTCCCGTCGAGGTGGATGCCAGATTGTTGCTGGATGGCCGCACAGCAGGAATCCAGACCGCCGCCTGGGGATCCGACGTCGTGTTCTCGATCCCCGCACCGACGCCGGGTTCGCATGTCGTGCGGGTGGAGATCGATCCAACGGGTCTCCGGGCCGACGACGGCAGGCAGACCGGGATCCAGGTGGCCGACGCGGCCCGGGTCGCGTTCCACGGTAGCACCGACCAGGGTGGGAGCTTTCTCGAGCGGGCTCTCGAGACACTGGAGTCTGACGGTCGGATAACGCTTTCGATGCAGGGGCCGGTCGACGTCGCGATTGGTGTGGGCCCGGGATCGCGGAACCGCGTCGCTGCGCGCCAACCAGGTCGGGAACCGTCAATCGTACTCGTGCCGCCGCTGGACGCCCTCGCTCTTCCGGCATTCAACCAGGAGCTCTCCTCGCTCGGAGTTCCCTGGCGCGCCGAGCTGGACCCACGGTCCGGTGGTCTGCGCATCGACGGACGGGGGATCCCGGGGCTGGACGACCAGATTGTCAGCCGGCGCTACGGACTGCAAGCGATTCAGGCACCCCGGTCGGCGGCGGATTCCGTTCTCCTCAGGACCTCCGATGGCGAGCCATGGGCCGTGCGCGGTGAGATAAGCGGTTCCACGACCTACGTGTTGCTTGCGTCGCCACTGCATCCCGAAGCCACCGGTCTCCCCGTCGGCGTTGCGATGGTGGAGTTCGTGGACGCTGTCGTGAACCGTTGGGCTCGTCCAGGCGACCCGACCGGCAGCCACCAGGCCGGAGAGCAATTCTCGCTCCCACCGAAAGCGGACTCTCTCGCTGGCCCGGCCGGCCGAACCGTACGGGTGGAGGGCGGAGCTCCGTGGCGTCCCCGCCTGACCGGGAACTGGAGGCTGACTCTTCGCACTGACGACGGAACGGAGTCGCGCTTCATCGGCGTGAACGTTTCCGTGTCGGAATCCGATCCAACTCTGATCGGAGCTGCCGAATTGAGCCGGGTGTTCGATTCCGACGCCGTTCGGATCGTCCAGACAGAATCGGATTGGGAAGACACGATATTCGCGCGGCGGCGCGGAAAGGACCTGCGCCCGACCCTCATTGCTGTCGTGCTGCTGGCGCTGGTTTTCGAGGCATTCCTCGCCGCTCCCCGGAGGTCAAGGTCGTCGGCGTCATCGGAGACTCACGCGTGATCTTCGATAGCTTCACGGCCCACTTGAATGCTCTCGAGGCCGGTGAGCAACTGCCAGAGGGAATCGGGCCACTGCGGGTAACTGGCTGTCCCGGGGCCGGTCCGGCGCTCCTGGCCGCCGCTCTGCTGGAACGGGGCCACCCGGCCGTAGTTCTCGTGGTCGACAGCCCCTCCCTGGCTGAGGCGGCCCTCGCGGACCTCGCGACCGGCGCCGGGATGAGCGACGCCCGCCTGCTCCCTCAGAGAGAAACTCTGCCGTTCGAGGACAGTGATCCGCATGTCGAGATCACCAGTCAACGAGCCGATGCATTCTCAGCCTTACTGTCCGGCAGGACGCGGCTCGTAGTCACAACGGCACGTGGCCTGGTCGAGCGGAGCCCTGTCGCGATCCGGGGAGAGGACTTCGCGATCACGCTGCGTGAGGGAGACCTCTGGAGTCGAACCGTGATCGCTGACCGGCTTGGTCGGATGGGATTCGAATCTGCCGAGTCAGTGCGGGAACTGGGTGAATTCGCAGTCCGTGGCGGCATCGTGGACGTGTTTCCGTTCGGAGTAGATCGTCCGTTCCGCATCGAACTGTGGGACGATGCGATTGCATCGATCCGGAGCTTCGACCTTCTCTCCCAGCGTTCGGTGGAGCGGCACGAGTCAGCTGAAGTTCTGCCAGTATCACTCAGCCCGCAGCTGTTCGACGCCGTGGAGGCAAAATGGGAGCGGCGCTGTCTGCTCGAACTGCTGCCTGACGGCGCTCTCGTGGTTGAAGCTGGTGGCGCTGCCTCAGGGAGGAGAAGCGAGCGGCTGTGGGATGAGGTTCGCGAAGCCTGGGGTGACGATGCTCCTGGTGGCAGGCGCTCAGCAGCAGATCTGGTCATGCCTCCCGCCAGGGCCGAGCAGAGACTCGGAGCGCTGATTCGAGTACGCGTGGAACCGACGGACTCCGGCTCGCTTCCTGGTGAGGCTCATGTCGATCTTGGCCTGGTCCCCCACCCGGCGATCGACCGGAACATGGAACATCTCGTGGCAGCAGTGCAGGAGAGTCGAAACCGCGGAGAGCGGACGCTCATCCTGTGCGACAACCAAGGTCAGCTCGAACGGCTCGAGGAGATCCTCGAGGAGTTGGCGGGGCGGACGATCCTGCGATCGGCCACTCTTGCTCTCGGATCGCTTAGCGGCGGCTTCCGAATCCCGGGGCCCGATCCGCTTCTGGTGCTGACCGACCACGAGATCTTCCAGCGCTCACACCGGCCCCGACGAGGTCGCAATCTGCATGGGGTCGCATCTCTCGAGTCGATCGCCTCGCTGACTCCTGGTGACTACGTCGTTCACATGGATCACGGGATCGGACGATTTGCAGGCCTGGAGCGGGTCACGGTCGGCGAGGAGACGATCGAGACGCTGAAGATCGAGTATGCCGACCGTGAGATCCTGCGACTTCCCCACTATCGGATCGATCTGATCGAGAAGTGGACGGGCCTGGCTGACGGGGACGACCCCGTCAAGCCGCCGCCGGTTCACAAACTGGGGGGGAAACGCTGGAAACAGCTTCGTACGAAGACCGAGGCCGAGATCCGGGCCATGGCGACGGAGCTTCTCGAGCTGTACGCGCATCGGCAGGTGAGTGAAGGGCATGCGTTTCCGGCGGACACGCGCTGGCAGAGGGAGCTGGAATCGGCGTTCCTGTACGAGGACACGCCGGATCAGCGCAAAGCGTGGGATGATGTCCGCAGCGACATGATGTCCCCGGCCATCATGGATCGCCTGATCTGTGGAGACGTGGGATACGGCAAGACCGAGATCGCCATCCGGGCCGCGTTCAAAGCGGTACAGGACGGCAGGCAGGTGGCGGTCCTGGCGCCGACCACGATTCTTGTCGAACAGCACCTGCATACGTTTCGTGAGCGACTGGCGGGATTCCCGGTCACGATCGAGGCCCTGTCGCGCCTGCGCACGGCCGCGGAACAGGCGAAGGTGCTTGAACGCCTCGCTGCCGGGCAGATCGACGTGCTCGTGGGCACACACCGGCTGCTCTCCCCGGACGTCGAGTTCCGAAATCTCGGGCTTCTGGTGGTGGACGAAGAACAGCGCTTCGGGGTCAGGCACAAGGAGCGTCTGAAGGATCTGAAGCGGAGCGTGGACGTTCTCACCCTTACGGCCACTCCGATCCCCCGGACCCTTCAGCTCGCACTCGGCGGCATGCGGGACATGTCCCTGATCGAGACCGCGCCGCGCGATCGAATGCCGGTGATCACTCACGTCATGCCATGGAGCGACGGGATCCTGCAGGACGCGATCCGCCGGGAACTGGATCGGTCCGGACAGGTGTTCGTCGTGCACGATCGAATCGAGACGATCGGGACCATCGCTCAGCGGGTGCAGCAGCTCGTGCCTGACGCCCGCATCGCGGTGGCTCACGGCCGGATGCCGGAGCGTGAGCTGGAGCA
>JAENXO010000581.1 GCA_016649455.1 Gemmatimonadota bacterium
CGAGTTGTCCGTGCCGGAAAACAGCGTCAGGCCGACCTGCTGGCCAGTCGCAGGATCGGTCGGACTCTGGAGATACTTGATTCCGACGATTCCCGGAGCGTTCGTGAAGAACGGCGGGAAGAACAGGTCGGGAGGATAGGAAAACTCGGGCGCGGAGAAGCCGCCATGGTACGACATGCCGAGATCGAACGGCAGAACCGCGCTGGAGAAGTTGTTGCCCGCGTTCGATATGTCCATGTCGGTCGAGAACGCGGCATAAACCTCGGTCAACGGAATGCCACTGGCCGGGATCACGTCGTCGCCGCCGAAGAACTGGAGCTCGTTGGGGAGCTGGAACTCAGGCGTGTTGGTCACGTTTTCGAACGTGTAGACGAAATACAGCATCGACTCGTTACCGGCCGGATAATTCCACGCGAGACTCCGCTGCGTGACCAGCACCCCCATCGGGTGCTGGCGGTTCGTGATCCGGGTCGGACTGCCGTCCCAGTACTGGACCCACGTATCCTGCTGTGAGATCGAGTTTCGACCCACCAGAGCATCGTCGAACAGTTGGTCTCCGAAGAAATCTTCCTGCTCCGACGCACTCCCTATCACTGCCTCCGCTGGCCAGTCCGCGAGGTCATCCGGATCCAGCGAATTGTAGATGTTCGTAACTTCGGAGCCGCTGGGCTGGGTGCCCCGGGCATCGAAGAAGAAGGCCCCGACGGTGTCGTTGGCCCAGGGCTCGAAATCCTCCCCCATGATCCCGCCGATCTGGAGGCCCGTGTTGAAGATGTAGGCGTTCGGCGAACCCACCGGCCAGGCGCCACCCGCAGCGGTGGGGCTGCCGAACACGTTCGAGCAGACGTTCCCCTCGTTGTCGATTCCGCACTCGATCTGATTCGTTCGCAGAATCAGGGCGGGCACGGCAAACAGCGAGAGCGATTGCCGGGCGCTCCGCGCTCCGCTTCGCTTCGCCTCGGGGGACACGTCGCCGATTGCCACCGCGCCGGCCACGAGCAGGAGCCCCAGGAGGGCGCCGCCCGTCAGCGTCCGTCGCGCGTTTCGGCTTCGCGGTGCAAACACGATGTGCTTCATTTCCACTCCTGATCGTTCGGGTCACGGGGAGCGGCCCGCTGTCGGACCGCTCCCTCTGATTGCACCCTTGCGCAGAACGCGCTCAGAACGCGAGCCGCAGGCCGAGCCTGAACATCTGGTCCGAGGTCTCGAATCTCACGTCCTGTCCGAAGGCGTTGTCGTACCGCTCTCCGAATGCTCTGTTCTGCTCTTCGACGGTGAAGTATCCGTCGCCGTTGCCCCAGCGCTCCTCGGCGCGGTTCAGCATGTACTTGTTGAAGTCGTTCTCCGGCGACTCGCCGTTAATGTCGAAGTCGCGAATGATGTTGTCCCCATCGAGTCTGTCGTCACGCAGTGTGCTGGACAGGTACTCGTCCCTTTGCTGGGTGTTGAGGGTGGCCGCGGTCTCGAGGAAGACCTGGGTCGACGTCTTCAGGTTCAGCGGGTTCCTCCAGTCGAGGAACAGCTGCATGTTCAGGCTGCGTCCGAGCTGGAAGCCCTTGGTGAGGCGTATGTCGAAGCCCCAGACCCAGGGAGTCTCGAGTCCACTGATCGAACTCTCCGGAATCCCCGAGAAAGTCCCGGACGGCGGTCCTGTCTCACCGGCCCCAAAGTTCGTGAGCTTCGTGAACGGAAGTCCGCTCTGCAAGGTCAGAACGGTGAAGACCCCGAAGTCCTGGAACAGCGTCCCGGCGATCGTACCGTCCTGCCAGTCCAGCGGGAATAACAAACTCGTGGTGGCCGCGAAGTTGTGCTTCCGGCTCTGCTCGAGCTTCAGGAGCGCCTCGGGCGGCAGCGACGGCACGCCCGTCAGGGTCTCGAGGTTCGTCGTCGC
>JAENXO010000010.1 GCA_016649455.1 Gemmatimonadota bacterium
ATTGACCGAGACCACGACACCAGTGAAGTCCTCTCCCGGAAACGCCGTGAAGTGCACCGTCGCTTCCCGGTCCCGCGCCACGGCAGCGATCTCGCTCTCCAGTACCTGCACGTCCACGTCCACGCTCGACACGTCGACGATAGTGGCGACGGAATCCCCGGGCCCGACCCGGGATCCGACGTCAACGGCGAGATTCGCCACCCGCCCGGTGTAAGGCGCCCGGAATTCGGTCTTCTTCAGGTCGTATCGCGCCCGCTCGACCCGCGCTTCGGAACCGGCCAGGCCGCTGCGTACTCTCGCCTGGCGCTGGCGCTCGGTCTTCAAGACCTCGTCGTCGATCCGCTCGTCCCCCAGCGTCAACTCCTGGTAGGTGGCCATCGCCTGCTCGAGCGCGCCCTCGGCCTCCTTCAGATCCAGTTCGTACACGCTCGGGTCGATCCGTGCGATCAGTTGCCCCGCCCTCACGAAATCACCCTCGCGCACCGGAACCTCGACGATCGATCCGGTGACTTCGGCCGCCAGCAGGCCGGTCCTCAGCGCGGCCGCCTGTCCTTCTGCGGTGGCCCAGATCACGAAGGTGCCCCGCCGTGCGACCCCACCCTCGACCGGAATGGCGACGCCGGTGGCAAACGCCGAAGTCGCGGCGGTCCCGCGGGCCGCTTCCATTGCGGAATCGACCACCGCGCTGTTCTCGGTGTCCGGCTCGTCATCGGTGGCCGCGTTCTCCTGGAGTCTCAGATAGATCCCGGTGATCGCGGCGATGCCCAGGACGAGCACGATCAGAGTGACGATGTAGCGCGACTTCATTGATAGCCTGCACCGATCGGGTAAGGAGTTACGAGAGGATGTTCGAAGCCGATCATCCTCCCCTCACGACAACACCTGGTTCCGTCATCCCGCTGAGCCGAACAGGTAGGAGGAAACGCCACGAATGACCCATCCCGATCGTTAGACGCGACCAGTGGACCGGTGGTTGCCCGGCTGCTACACCGGAAGGAAGAAGAACGCGATACCGAGCATCAGGTACACGGCGAGCAGCTGCACCCCCTCCATCCAGTGAGACTCCCCGTCCTGTGACACCAGGGCCATAATGCCGACCGACATCACCACGGCGACGACCTCGAGGCCGGTGAAGCGGAGATCCATTGGCTGCGGCCCGACGAAATGGCTCACGAACACCAGGAGCGGAGCCACGAACAGCGCGATCTGGATCGACGATCCAAGGGCGATGTTCACGGACAGGTCCATCTTGTTCTTCAGCGCCATGAGCACGGCCGTCGAATGCTCGGCCGCGTTACCGACCAGCGCCACCAGGATGACCCCCACGAACACCTCGGTCATTCCGAGCTCGTGGGCCGCCTGCTCCAGGCTGCCGACCAGCATTTCGGACATGAACCCCACCGCCGCCGCGGAGAGAACGAGCAGCCCCAGGGCCCGCAGAGCATCCTGCCGACCTCCCGGCGCCTCATGCCCGTGGGTCTCCGGTTCCTCGTCCGCGTGCGCGGCACCCAGGTAGAGATGCGAATGCGTCCGCAGGCTGAACACCAGGCTGAGCACGTAGGTGAGCATCAGGACAATCGAGATGTCGAGGCTGAGATTCCGCTCGACTATCTGGTGCCCGTCGCCGGCCAGGGCGTGGAAGATGGCGGGGATCACCAGCCCGATCGCACTCAGCACCAGCATCGTCCCGCCGAGGCTGGCGGCCGTCTTGTTGAAGCGCTGAATCGGCGGATGTCTGAGACCGCCGACGAGCGCGCTGAGCCCGAACACGAGCAGGATGTTGCCGATGATCGAGCCGGTGAGCGACGCCTTCACGACCTCGTGCAGACCGGCCCGCAGGGCCAGGACCGCAATGATCAGCTCGGCCGCATTCCCGAACGTCGCGTTGAGCAGTCCTCCGACACCAGCGCCGACGTGCTCCGCCAGTCGCTCCGTGGCGCGCCCCATGTACCCGGCGAGCGGAATGATCGAGATCGCGGCGGTGATGAACACCGGCGTGCCGTCCATTCCCATGCCGTAGCGCATCACGATCGCCACCGGGATGAACAGCAGCAGCGAAGCCAGCACGTTATCGAGGGTGATGAATCGCTTCACGGATCGGATTCTGCGACTGGAGTCATGAGTGCCCCCCGCCTCCCGGATGCGGGGTGGCCGCAAGGCCGGTCCAGAGGCGCCGTCCGGATTCGAACCGGAGTAGGGGGCTTTGCAGGCCCCTGCCTAGCCGCTCGGCCACGGCGCCGTCACGCCCGACGGATCGGACGCGGCAGTATGGTATCGAGACGAGTGGAGACCCGAAAGGGGCCGGTGGGCAGGTCCAGGGCCGACTTGTGCCCGCTTCGGAGCCGCGAGCATATTCGGCCCATCGCCGCACTTACACGCGCCCGGAGATCCGATGCGATCCATGCTCGAACGCCGGTCCGGACTCGTCCTCGTCGTGACCGCCGGATTTCTGGCCGCCTCCCCGGGAATCGGCCTGGCCCAGGCGTACGACCGGGATGCACGGCTTCCGGACCACGGAGCATTGTGGATCGAGCTGTCTCCAAGCTGGGAGACCTGGAGCGACCAGTTCGCGCTCGGAAGCGCGACGGTGAGCGACGGCTCCAGGGAGCCGCTGCACTCGGAGTACGAGGGACCGATCGTCGAACGGCTGTTCCCCGGCATGGATCCGCTCCTCGCGGACCTGAACCGGGACGCCGTCGCCCTGGGATACGATTCGCTGTCCGCCACCGACGTATCGCTCGGAGATCTCGATTACGGAAGGGTCACGAAAGACATTCGCCGGGTTCCGCTGGGGCTGTCGTTCGGCCTGTTCAACCGGGTATCCGTGGACGTGATGGTTCCCGTCATGCGGGGAAGGGCGGAAACGGCCTATGCCTACGATTCCACCGCCGCCAATTTCGTCCCGTCCTCTACCGTCTTTCCGGTTCCGGAGTCGTTTTTCGGCCCGCTGTCCAGCGCTCAGGCAGACCTGGTCGCGCTGATCGAGGGCGGGACGCTGACGCCGGAAGAGGAGGCCGCGGCGCGGGCGCTGCTCGAGGGATCTGACGAATTCGCGCTGGCACTGGAGGATCGGGTCAGCGGGGAGCAACTGCTCCCGACGGCTCAGTCAACGGCCGGGGCTCAACTGACCGACCGGTATGCCGCCATGTCCGACGGATACACGGCGTTCGGTCTTTCCCTGCCGACCTTTGCGCTCCCCGATTCCGCCCAGAGCACGGACCTCCAGCGGATCCTGGGGGGGGCACCGATCGGAGTGGACTCGCTGATCGACACGACGCGCGGCTGGGACCTGGGC
Organism: Gemmatimonadota bacterium; assembly: GCA_016649455.1. GTDB lineage: Bacteria > Gemmatimonadota > Gemmatimonadetes > Palauibacterales > Palauibacteraceae > Carthagonibacter. Next base: position 3,296 of record JAENXO010000010.1, read on the forward strand.
GAGATCGAAGTCGGGCTGCGCGTCCTGCTGTTCGACACCTTCGAACCGATCACGCCGGTAGACGAGGACCGGTTCCGGGCTACCCGCAAACCGGACCTCAGAGGCTCGGGGACCCGTTTTCGGACGACGGTAGGTGCGCGCCTGCGGATTCCGCTGTCGGAGGCTGACGCGGCCCCCTACCTGGTTCCCTCGAGCGCGATGCAGCAACCGATCGGCGATGGACAGACCGACCTGGAATTCGGGTTATGGCAGGACGCCCAGGTCGGGACCTGGCTGTGGATCGTGGGAAGCGCGCAATACACCCTGCAGCTCGCCGACGAGCTCGTGATGCGGGTCCGAGACCCCGACCATCCGTTTGCGTACACGGATCAGGAACGCACGGTGAACCGGAATCTGGGAGACGTGTTCGAGCTCCGGTTGTCTCCCCGATTCCGCATGAACGAGACGATTTCACTCGGACTCGAATACAAATGGCGCAGTAAGGGATCGGACGAGTACACGGGTGAAGGAGTTCCCGACCCGTCACCCCTGGCGAGCGAGTCGAGCCAGAGCCGTCACAGGCTGGGGATCGGCGCCTACTACCGGACCACGCCACGATTCGCGGCCGGGATCGCCAACTTTCCGCTGGAAATGTCGATCGTGTGGCAGGGGTCGATAGCGGGAGGAGGCGGACAGACGCCCGCGTCCGAGATCATGACGTTCAACGTGCGGGTTCCGCTTCAACTGTTCTGAGATTCGTCTCCCGCCGCCCGTACGAGCAATTCTCTCGCGTGTCGCAGCGACGCCTCGCTCTCCGGATCACCGCCCAGCATCCGGGCAAGTTCCTCGACTCGAGCTTCGTCCCGCAGATGAACCAGTCGGGTCGCGACCCGGCCGGCCTGCTCCTCCTTTTCGACCCGGAGATGCACATCCGCCCGCGCGGCGATCTGGGCCAGGTGCGTGATCGCGAACACCTGATGTGAGCCGGCGACCGTCTCCAGGCGTCCGGCGACGTGGTGGGCGACACGTCCACCGATCCCTGCGTCGATCTCGTCGAATACGAGGCTCGGAACCGAGTCCACCGAAGCCAGCACGCTCTTGAGAGCGAGCATTACGCGGCTCAGCTCGCCCCCGGAAGCGACACGCGACAGGGGGCCCGGGTCGAACCCCGGGTTCAAGCTGACCAGGAACCGGATCGTCTCCGCTCCGTCCGGACCCGGCTCCTCCAGCGGCGTCAGCTCGACGCAGAACCGGCCACCCGGCATTCCAAGGTCCGGCAATTGGGCCGTTACCTCCCGCTCCAGCTGTTCCGCCGCCTGCCGGCGGGCCTCCCCCAGCCGGGTCGCGAGCGCCGACAGGGCCTCCCGGTGGTCCCGCTCCTGGCCTTCCAGACGCTCGATCTCATCTTCCGAGTTTTCGATCGAATCGAGCTCGGCCCGTGCCCGATGCCCTTCGGCCTTCACGTCCTCCAGCGTTCCACCGTACTTCCGCCGCAGCCGAAACAGCAGGTCCTGTCTCTGGCGCAGCGAGGCCAGCCGGCCCGGATCGTGTTCGACCTGGAATCGATAGTCCCGAAGTCGGCGTCCCAGCTCGTCCAGCGTCGCCTGCCCTGTCTCGTACAGCTCTTCGATTCCGGTCGCCTCGGGATCGATCCGCAGCAGCGAGTCCAGTGCCCGTCGCAGGCCGCCGAGCCGGTCCACGACCGCTCCGTCGCCGCCGTACACGACGTCGTGCAGCTCGCCCGACAGGGCCAGCAGCTCTTCGGAGTGCTCGAGGCGCCGGACCTCCGCCGCCAGCGAATCTTCCTCTTCCGGCTCGATCCCGGCGCTCTGGATCTCCTTCGCTTTTCTCCGCAGGAACTCCGCGTTCTCGCGCGCCTCTGCTACCCGGCGCCGGACTGCCTCGAGCTCTGTTCGGGCGGCCCGCAGTGCTTGCCATGCCGATCTTACCTCCGCCGCGACCGTCCCGGCGCCGGCGAACTCATCCACGATCCGGCGTTGCGGAACGGGACGCAGCAGAGCCTGGTGCTCGTGCTGACCATGCAGATCGACCAGGGCGGCGCCGAGCTCACCGATCAGGCCTGCCGTTGCGGGAGATCCGTTCACCCACGCGCGGTTGCGACCTTCACGTTGCAGCTCTCTGCGGAGGATCAGGCAGTCGTCCGACACGTCGATCCCCAGCTCGTCGCAGCGCGCGCGGAGAATGGGATCGTCCGGAAGGTCGAATACACCCTCGACGATCGCCCGGTCTTCGCCCGCCCGGATCACGTCCGCCGCGGCGCGTTCACCGAGCAGGAGGGACAGTGCGCCCACAATGATCGACTTCCCCGCACCGGTCTCGCCACTGAGGACGTTCAGCCCGGGGCCAAGCTCGACGTGAATGTCGTCGATCACCGCGTAGTTGCGGATCCGGAGTTCGGTCAGCATTCCAGACTCTCGCTCCGGCGCCTCACGAACGCGACATCAGAGCTCACTCGGGCGGACGTCTCCCCAGCGGAGTTTCTGTCGCAGAACCTGGAAGAAGTTGTGCTCGGGAAGCCGAATGAGACGCACCGGATGCGGAGAACGGGCCACGCGAACCCGGTCCCCGGGCTCCACACTTCCGCCTGGCTGCCCGTCCACGGTGACGAGAATTCCGCCCACGTCGCTGGTGAGCTCGATCGTGATAACCGAGTCGGCGGGAACCACCACGGGGCGCACTGCGAGGGTATGCGGACAGATCGGGCTCGCGACGATCGCGTCCATCTGGGGAACCAGGATCGGCCCGCCGGCGGACAGGCTGTAGGCCGTCGAGCCGGTCGCCGTCGCGATCACGATTCCGTCAGCGCTGTACTGTCCGATCTCCTCGTCGTCTACCCAGACGCGCATGCGGATCAGACGAGCGAATCCGCCCTTGTGGATCACGGCGTCGTTCAGGGAATAGCCGCTCCACATGCGGTGACGATCTGACACTCTCCCCGAGATGTCCTCATCCTCGCCCTGACGCGGCAAGCTGGCGCTCGCCCGGGTAACCTGAACGTCGAGTGCCAGTCTCCGCTCTTCGACGACGTCACCCGCCTCCAGGCGCTGAAGCACTTCGCCCAGCCGGTCGGCTGGAGCCGCGGTGAGAAACCCGAGATGCCCGAGGTTGCAGCCGAGGACCGGTACATTCTGCGGGCCCGCGAGCCTCGCTCCGCGCAGGAGCGTCCCGTCACCACCCAGCGTGAGCAGAACGTCCAGTCCAGCCAGGTCGCTCGGCAGCGGCTTCCCCTCGAGCAGGGGCGATCCATCGTCGTCCACCACGGCCGCGAGGTCATCGGACAGATACAGTTCGAGTCCGAGTCCGTCCGCGCATTCATCGAGCTTCCGGAGAGCGTCCGGTAGCGTTGCGTGCCCTGTGTGCCCATCAACGCCTACTCGCACGTCAGTGGCTCCTGTTGATGATGTACCCGGCCAGGTCCCGCAGCTCGGCCGACTCTTCCAAGTCTGCCAGCTCGGACGCCGCGGCGGACGCGAGCCGGCGGCTCATGCTCACCGCCTCTTCCATCCCGAACAATCCCGGATAGGTCGCCTTGCGGAGGGCCGTGTCGCGCCCGCGCTCCTTGCCCAGCTTCTCAGTGTCTCCCCGCAGGTCCAGAATATCGTCGATCGCCTGAAAGGCCAGCCCGAGCCGTAAGCCGAAGCGCTTCAGGCGCTCAACTTCCGCCTCATCGGCCCCGGCAGCGATCCCGCCCATGGCGACAGATGCGCTGATCAGTCGAGCCGTCTTGCCCGTGTGAATGCTCTCCAGTTCGGCAGGTTCCACGGAACGGCCCTCGGCCCTGAGATCCAGCAGTTGACCTCCGACCATGCCGGTTGCGCCCGAGGCCGCCGTAAGACTCGCGACCAGGCGGCGGGTCGTCAGATCGTCGAGGCCGACTGGCCCTGAGGAACGCAGAATGGCCTGAACGGCAAGCGGCATCAGGGCTGCGCCTACCATCACTGCCGGGCCGACACCGTACCGGACATGAACGGTCGGCCGTCCCCTTCGAAGCACATCGTCGTCCATGCACGGCAGGTCGTCGTGAACCAGCGAATACGCGTGTACGAGCTCAACGCTGCAGGCGAGATCCACGACCCGGTCCGAAGTGCCTCCAGCGGCACGATAGGCCGCCATCAGGAGCAGGGGCCGAATGCGCTTTCCCGGGCTCAAAACGGCGTACCGCAGCGGCGCCGCCAGATCCGCGGGGACCCCGGCAAGCTCCGCATCAAGAAACTCGAGCAGCGCAGCCTCTATCCGGTCTCTCCACGGGCCCAGGTATTCCGGCTCGACCGATGAGGAACTCACTCGTCGTCAGTCTCCTCGTCCGGACCCGATGCGGTGTCGAATCCGATCACTGACAGGTCGCCGGCCGCCGACTCGATCAACTCCTCGACCTTCCCCTGTGCGTAGTCGAGCAATTGACCGGCGTCACGAAGCCTGCTCACTCCTGTCTCGAACAGGGAGAGCGCCTCGTCGAGCTCGACATCACCGTCATCCAGCTCGCGGACGATCCTGTCCAGCTCCGCCATCAGGTCCTCGAATCCAACCCGAGGTTCGTCTCCGTCAGTCCGCGCGGCAATCCTGTCAGTCACGTCTCATCATCCTCCGCCACTCGGGCGTTGTCGGGGTTGGCGGGAACCTGAGGCGCCTCCAGATCGACCGAGTCGACTGTGGCCGAAATTCTGCCATCTGTGAGGCGCAACACGAAGTTCGTGCCAGGCTCGAATTCTCGTGCGGAGCGCAGTACGCGACCGTTTGCGTCCAGGGCGACGCCGAAGCCCCTGCGCAGCGCACCGATCGGACTCAGGCCATCCAATCGTCCGGCCGCCACGGCGAGCCGCGACCGCCGCGCAGCGATCCCGCGATGCCAGGCGTCGCGGAGCGCCCCGGCCGCTCGGCGAGTCCGCTCCGCCTCCGTCCGGGTCCGGCGACGGAGTCCCTCGACCAGGTCGCCCGCACGGGCACGAAGTTCGGCGGAAAGTGCGACCGCGTCCTCGGTGACGCCCTCGGCCGCCGCTGAAGGGGTCGGAGCGCGCACATCCGCGACCAGATCTGAGATCGTGAAGTCGATCTCGTGCCCCACGGCGGACACTGTCGGAATCGGACACCCCGCGATCGCCCGGGCCAGCGACTCGTCGTTGAACTCCCAGAGATCTTCGATCGATCCACCGCCGCGCGTAAGCACGATCACATCCGAGGTGCCCTCTGCCACGAGCCGCTCGAGCGCCTGCTCGATTTCGAGCGCGGCCCCTTCGCCCTGGACCCGGCAGTCGGACACGAGCACGCGGGTCCACGGGGCCCGGCGACGGATCACCGCGAGCATGTCACGGAGCGCCGCCCCGGATCGAGACGTCACGATTCCGACGGTCATCGGAACCCTGGGGAGCGGTCGCTTCCGCTCGGGGTCGAGCAGGCCTTCCGCCTGAAGTTTCTGCTTCAGACGTTCGAAGGCCAGACGCCACAGTCCCTCTCCCTTTGCCTCGAGCCGACGGACCACGAACTGGTACTGACCACGGGGCTCGTACAGGGTGAGTGAGCCGAACGCGAATACCTCCATGCCCTCCTCGGGCTCGGTGGGAAGGCGCGCGGCATCGGAGCGCCACATGACGGCCTGGAGCTGGGATGAATCGTCTCGCAGACTGAACCAGCGATGTCCCGAGCGGTGGGGTCTCCAGTTCGCGATCTCGCCGCGAATCCACAGCGGTGCAAAGCTCTGCTCGAGCACGTGACGGACGGCGGCGTTGACCTCCGACACGGGAACCGCGGTCTCCGGGGTGGATCCGGGCTTCGGCATCAGCCCGGGATCCAACTCTGCGGTCCCGGGCTCAGTCTCGCGTCCATCGAACATCGGGATCTGGCTCTCGCTCACGATTTCCGCCCGCGGCGGGCCGTCTCCTGAAACGCGCGAGCAGTCAGTCTGATCCGGCCATCCGGCCGGCAGCGGTGACCGTGTTCTTCAGCAGCATCGCGATCGTCATCGGTCCGACACCGCCGGGAACCGGAGTAATCCACGAAGCCTTCTCCTTCGCCTCGTCAAACGCCACGTCGCCGACCAGCCGGTAACCCTTCTCCGTGGTGGGATCGTCCACCCGATTCACGCCGACATCGATCACGACGGCGCCATCCCGGACCATGTCACCGGTCACCGATTCCGGTCGACCGACGGCGACGATGAGCAGGTCGGCGAGCCGGCAGATCCCCGCCAGGTCCTCCGAGCGACTATGCGCGACGGTCACTGTGGCGTTGGCCCACGGCTCCTTCTGAGACAGGATCGTCGCCATCGGCCGTCCGACGATGTTGGACCGCCCCACGATCACGGCGTGCTTGCCAGAGGGATCCCAGTCGATGTGCTTCAGCATGACCTGGACACCGTGGGGCGTGCACGGTCTGAACGCGGTCGTATCTCCGCCGGACATGCGACCCACGTTCACCGGGTGAAATCCGTCCACGTCCTTTTCCGGCAGGATTCGCTCGGTCACCGTCTTCTCGTCCACCTGATCCGGCAGTGGAAGCTGGACGAGTATGCCGTGGATCGATGGATCGGCATTCCACTCGTCAAGCAGCGCCAGGATCTCCTCCTGAGAGGTATCCGCAGGAAGCCGCGCATCGATGTTTCGAATCCCAACCTCGGCGCACTTCTTCTCCTTCATTCCGACATACACCCTGGAGGCAGGGTCTTCGCCGACCAGCATGACCGCCAGGCAGGGCTCGATCCCCCGGGCGCGCAGCTCATCCGCCTCGACCTTAACCTCCGCACGAACGGAAGCGGAGATCTCATTGCCATCTATGATTTTCGCGGACATCGATTCCTCCGGGTGGATACATTTCGAACGGCCTGTTCGAGGCTCCCTGTCAGCGGGCGAAATTCACCGCGCGGGTCTCGCGCACGACGACGACCTTGATCTGACCGGGATACTGCAATTCATCTTCGATCCGGCGAGCCGTCTTCTCACTCAGCTCCGCCATCTCCTCGTCCGTGATCTTCTCCGGCATGACGAGAATTCGGATTTCGCGCCCGGCCTGGATCGCGTAGACCTTCGATACGCCGGCATAGGATCGGGCGATTTCCTCGAGATTCTCGAGACGCTTCACGTAGTGCTCGAACGACTCCCGTCGGGCTCCCGGCCGGGCGCCCGAAATTGCGTCGGCCGCCGTGACCAGGAAAGTCTCCGGGTAGCGCGCCGGCTCCTCCCCGTGGTGCGCGACGATCGCGTTCAGCACCTGGTCCGGCTCGTCGTGTCGCTTGCAGAGCTCGAAACCGATCTCGACGTGGCTTCCCTCCTGCGTGTGGGTCAGCCCCTTGCCGATGTCGTGCAGCAGGCCCATGCGCTTCGTCATCTCGACGTCCAGGCCCAGCTCCGCCGCCATGTTGGCAGCGAGCAGCGCTACCTCTTTCCCGTGCTGAAGCTGGTTCTGCCCGTAAGAGGTGCGGTATCTGAGGTGGCCCAGCACTTCGATCAGTTGCGGGTGCAGGCCGTGAATTCCGAGCTCGTAGAGAACGAGCTCCGCCGCCTCGTGCATCTCGGCCTTTACGTCCTCGGAGGCCTTATCGACAACCTCTTCGATTCTGCCCGGGTGAATCCGGCCGTCTGATACGAGGCGCTCCATCGCGATCCGGGCGACCTCGCGCCGGATCGGATCGAAGCTGGAGAGGATCACGGCTTCCGGCGTGTCATCCACGACGACGTCGACCCCTGTGGCGTGCTCGAACGAGCGGATATTGCGACCTTCGCGCCCGATGATCCGGCCCTTCATGTCGTCGCTGGGGAGAGGAACCACGGATACGGTGATCTCGGACGAGTGGTCCACGGCCATCCGCTCGATCGACATGGCGATGATCTTCTTCGCCTCGCGCTCAGCCTCACGACGGCTCCGTTCGCGAATTTCGCGGACGGTCTGAGCCGCATCGGCCTTGGCTTCCTCCTCGATCCGTTCGATCAGCTGGGATCGCGCTTCCTGGGCGGTCATGCCGGCGAGAGTCTCGAGCCGCTGCTGGAAGCCCGATTCCTCCTGATCCAGCGCTTTGCGGGCAGTGTCGAGGTCTTTTTCCCGCGTCAGGAGTGACTCCTCACGTGACGCGACGCGCTCCTGGCGCTGATCCATGGCGTCGAGCTTCTTATCGAGCGACTCTTCACGCTCCGCGACCCGCTTCTCGAGCCGCTCCAGCTCTACGCGTCGATCTTCTACGTCCCGAAGCTGCTCGTCCCGAAGCCGGAACCCCTCTTCCTTCCCCGCCAGCTCCGCCGAGCGCTTGAGAGTGCCCGCCTCCCGCTCGGCCGCCTCGAGGATTCCCCTGGCCTTCGACTGCGCTGTGCCCCGGGCCAATTCGGCCTGGCGCGCCTCGATTCGTCGGCCGGCCAGTATGCCGACCACGGCTCCGACGATTGCTCCGACGGCTGCCGCGATCAGGGCGCTTAAGAGTTCCATTCTATCGGCTCCATCGATCTATCTGCTGATCGGCCGTCAAGCGGCCTGTCTATGCGCACAAAAAACGGCCGGCGGTACCCGCGGGTCCGCGCCGGCCTCCGGCTCATCAGGGTCCACGACACCGTAAACTGCAGTGAACCTTTAATTTATGCCGAAACTGGGCCGAGCTCCTCGCCGGCACAGGCCGTTGTACGCCCGATCAGAAACTGTCCGAAATCCGCCCCCGTCGCAAGGAGCCCCGGGAACCGCGGTCCTGCGCCGACCCTGCTGATCGGTCAGTCTCAGTCGGTAAGGCTTCCCTGCTCGACCGTAGCCGCGGCGCCCTGTCCGAGGGCGGCGTCGACCCTGGCTCGCAGACCGGCAAGACGCTCGGAGAGCATCCGCGCCTGTGCCTGGCTCGCCGCCCTGGTCCTGAACATCTGGTCCGTGATCTGCATAGCGGCCAGGATCGCTGCCTTGTGAGGCTCCGGAACCCTTGCCCGGACATGCGCCTCCTGGATCAGGTCGTCGACGTGCTGTGCACAGGCAACGGTGTATTCCTCGCCCTTGTCGGAACGAATGGAATACTCTTCCCCGAAGATCGTCACCCGGACCGGACTCTGTCCCTCTTCCAACTCGCCCTCCGGATCGTGGTCAGTCGGCCGTCTCATCCTCGATCACCAGCAAGCGTCCGCGAATGCGGCCGGCCCGCTCCCTGGCTTCCTCAATCACCGCCTTGAGACGTGAATTCTCGTCACCCAGTTCACGCAGTCGCTGCTCGAGGGCTTCCGGTCCGGCACCGTCGACCTTTGCCCTCTGCAGAGTCTCCTCGAGCCTGCGATGGCGAGCCTCGGCGCCAAGCGCCCGTTCCCGCAGCGACGCGAGTTCCTCGAGCAACGACCCTACAGCTCTCTCCAGCCCTTCGAGCTGTCGCTCGACGGCGGCTCCGTCAGGAGGCGCGGATTCGGACATCGAGATCATCCTCCAATCGGTGCACGACACCGGCAACGGCCCCGTCCACCTCTGGATCAGTGAGCGTTCGATCGGGAGCGCGGAACACGAGGCGCCAGGCGAGACTGCGCCGGCCCTCCTCAACTTTGTCACCTTCGTACACGTCGAACAAGCGTACGGACGTCAGCAGCGGGGGCGCCGCCGCTCGAATCGTTCGTTCCACGTCGGCCACCGAGACAGAAGTCGCCAGCGTAAACGCGAGATCGCGCGAGACTGCCGGATACTGCGGAAGGCTCTGATATTCGCGCTGATCCTCAGTCTGGATCGGATCGAGGCGGAACTCTCCGGCGAATACCGGGGCCGACCAGCGCGGCGCGTCGATCATTGTCGCCCTTACCCGGCCGGCGACTCCAGTGAGTCCGCCATTCCCGCCGACATGAACGACGGCTTCATCCAGCCACGAGTCGAAGCCGAACGTCCGCTCAGAGGATTCATCGGGCTCCAGACCGGGCTCCACAGTTCCAAACCCGAGTTCCTCCGCCAGCTCCTCGACGAGTCCGACGAGATCCCACATGTCGGTGTCGGGTGACTCAGAGCCCCAGTGAACGGGAAGCCTGGCCCCCGTGAGCACGAATGCGAACCTGCGCTCCTCAGAGAACGGATTCGCCGCGTCCCGCTGCTCCGGTGTCGCGTCCGCCGGAAGCTCGGCCTGGTCGCCGGCGCGCCTGCCGAACACCGTGCCGACCTCGAACAGACGGATGTCCCGGTGTCCCCTCGACCAGTTGTGCTCCACCCGTCCGAGCAGTACCGGAATGAGATCGGTGCGCAAAAAACCCTCTGCGGCCGACAGTGGTTTGAGAAGTGGGATTCTGCTTTCCGCCGAGCGACCCGCAGGCACGAATGGCACGCTTCGCGCCTCGTAGAGCCCTCTCGAGACAAGCAGGCTCCGGACCTCGTCGGCCCTGCCCCGGTCCGCACAGTCAGGAACTGCGCTCGGACGAAAACTCCTCGGCTGCCGCGGGAATGCATCGTACCCGAACCGGCGGGCCACCTCTTCCAGCAGATCCGCCTCGGTGGTCACATCCCCTCGCCAACCCGGCACGGTCACGAGCAGCACGTCGGAGTCGACCGCCTTCGGTCGTGTGTCGAAGCCGATCGGGGCGATGAGCCGAGTCACTTCCTCCACCGACAGGTCGAGGCCCAGCACCCGGCCGATTCTCGAGATCCGCAGCGCCACTACCCTGTTGGCGGGCGGAGGGCTTCCGACCCGAAGTCCGTTCGAGTCGGCTACTCCCCCGGCGATCGCGAGGATCAACTCGACGCAGCGGCGGATCGCGCTCTCCTGTCCGGTCTCGTCGATGCCTCGCTCGAACCGGTAGGACGCGTCAGTCGCGAGCCCCGTCGCGCGCGCCGTGTGCCTCGTGTGCCGAGGATCGAACGCGGCGCACTCGATCAACAGGTCGGTCGTGTCCAGCGTGACTTCGCTGTCCTCGCCGCCCATCACTCCCGCCAGCGCGATCGCGGTTTCCGCATCCGCGATGACGGTGGCAACCGGGGTCAATTCGTGGTCCACGCCGTCCAGCGTTCGGAGCTTCTCACCCGCTTCGGCAGCTCGAACCCGGACTTCGGAGCCGCCGAGTCTTGCCAGATCGAAGGCATGCAGCGGCTGGTTCAGTTCCAGGAGGACGTAATTCGTCGCATCCACCACGTTGTTGATCGGGCGGGCCCCGGCCCCTCGCAGGCGAGCCTGGAGCCACTCCGGAGACGGACCGACTGTGATCCCGCGCACGATGGCTCCGAGATACCGATTGCAGCGGTCGGCGTCCTCGATGACGATCCGCACCCCGCCTGCTTCCGCCTCGCTCACTCCGTCTGCCCAGCTGGCGTCCCAGCCCGGGCCATCGAATGGGGGCGGGACCGCGCCGGGACCGTCATCCGGCGCGAGTTCACGGGCAACGCCGAGATGACAGGCGAGGTCAATCCGATTCGGGGTCAGATCCAGCTCGAGTCGGGCATCGGGAAGTGCCATCGCCTCGGCAAAGCCCTGTCCGACGGTGAATTCACCATCGAGCCTGAGAATTCCCCCAGAGTCGCGCCCCAGACCCAGTTCCTTCTCCGAGCACAGCATGCCGTGACTCATCTCGCCGCGAATCTTGCGCGATTCGATGACGAAGCCTCCCGGAAGCGACTCGCCGGGAGGGACGTACGGGTAGAGGGCTCCCTGTTCGACGTTCGGGGCGCCGCAAACCACGTCGATCAGCTCGTCTCGGCCGGCGTCCACCTTGCAGAGAGTGAGCCGATCCGCATCGGGATGCCTTGCCGCTTCCACGACTCGGGCCACGACGATTCCCTCGAGCCCGTCCCCGACGGAAACAACGCGATCGACCGGGATCGCCTGCAGGCTGAGTCGGTCGGCCAATTCGGTGGCCGAACCCTGCATTCCTGGCGCGAGCGCCCGCAGCCAGTTGACGGAGACGTCCATCAGCCGAACTGCTCGAGAAAGGACACGTCGCCTTCGTACAGCAGCCTGATGTCGGGAATGCGGTACCTGAGCATGGCGATCCGGCCCGGGCCCATGCCGAAAGCGTACCCCGTATATTTCTCCGAGTCGTAGCCGACGGCGTCGAACACCGCCGGGTTGACCATCCCGCTGCCCATGATCTCGATCCAACCGGTTCCCTTGCAGGTCGAGCAGCCGGACCCATCGCACAGGAAGCAGGTCACGTCCACTTCCGCCGACGGCTCGGTGAACGGGAAGTAGGACGGTCGAAAACGGGTGCGCGTGCCGGCCCCGAAGAACCGCTGCACGAAGAAGTCGATCGCTGAACGGAACTCGATGAAATCAATCCCTTCGTCCACCGCCAGGCCCTCGATCTGCTCGAACGCGGGCGCGTGAGACGCATCCCACGGATCGCGGCGGAAGCAGAGACCTGGAGCCAGCACGCGGATCGGCGGTTCGTGCGCCAGCATCACCCGAGCCTGGACAGGTGACGTATGGGTCCTCAGCAGCCTGTCGTCAGCCAGGTAGAAGGTGTCGTGCATGTCCGCTGCGGGATGGTCCAGCGGGATGTTCAGTGCCGTGAAATTGTGCCAGTCGCTCTCGATTTCGGGGCCGGTCGCAACCGTGAATCCGATCTCGCGGAAGATCTCGCAGATTTCGTCGATCACCCGGGTCACCGGGTGAATTCCATCGCGCCAGCTGCGGCGCCCGGGCAGCGTCAGGTCGACTGATGTGGTGGGAGCAGAGGCGGCCGCGGCCGCCTCGATCTCGGACAGGCGGAGCTCGAGGGTAGTTTCGAGCTCGCCCTTCACCCGGTTGCCGGTCTGTCCCGTCTCGGGCTTCTCCTCGACCGGGAGGTCTCGGAGTTCTGACATCGCCTGCGATATGAGGCCACTTCGCCCCAGGTACTCGACCCTCGCCTGCTCGACCTCATCGCGATCGGTCGCCGACCGGATGGCGGAAATGCCGCGCTGGCGGATCTCCTCCAGGCGTTCGCGCAGTGAGCGGCCGTCGGTCGCCATTCGCCCTCAGGCTCGACTCAGTTCCCGTGCTCCCGGGCGATCCGCGCCAGCTCGGCGAACGCCTCCGGCTCACGGATAGCCAGGTCCGCCAGGACCTTGCGATTCAGCTCGACGCCCGCAACGCGGAGTCCACTGATGAACCGGGAGTACGACAGGTCGTGCTGCCTGGCTCCGGCGTTGATCCGGGCGATCCAAAGGCGGCGGAAGTCCCGCTTCCTGACCCGGCGATCGCGGTACGAATACGCCCAGCCACGCTCGACGGCGTTCTTGGCGGTACGATACAGCTTCGACCGGGCGCCGAATTGTCCGCGCGCTTCCTTGAGGATCTTCTTCTTTCGCTTATTCCTAGCGACGCTGCTGGTAGCTCGCGCCATCGTTCCACTCTCTTTCCTTCTGTACGCCCTGATCCGGCGGGTTCAGCCCGGCACGGGCGAATCGGTCCTGGACGCCGTCCCCCCCGGGCACGGCGCGCCTGTTGACTTCCCGGCGCTCAACCGCCGCCGAGAAGTCGTTTCACCCGCTTCAAGTCCGCTTTCGACACCAGAGTCGACTTACGGAGATTCCGCTTCCGTTTCGGGCTCTTCTTGGTGAGGATGTGGCTGTGATACGCCTTGTTCCTCTTGTATTTCCCACTCCCCGTCTTGCTGAATCGCTTCGCGGCGGAGCGGTTCGTTTTCTGCTTGGGCATCGATCTCAGTCCTCTCTCTACGTACTCCGGGGTGCCATCAGCATTGTCATCTGGCGACCCTCCCTCCTCACGTCCGACTCGATCGTCGCGAGTTCGGCCAGTTCTACCTTCACGCGGGTCAGAACTCGCTCGCCGAGCTCCGGGTGGGTCATTTCCCGCCCCCGGAATCGGAGCGTGAACTTGACCTTGTCACCCTCTTCGAGGAACCGCCTGGCGTGTCGAAGCTTGAACCCGAAGTCGTGCTCTTCGATCTTCGGCCGCATCTTGATCTCCTTCACGGTGATCGTGTGCTGCCGCTTCTTCGCGTCCCGCGCCTTCCTCGCCTGCTCGTACTTGTACTTGCCGTAGTCCATGATCCGGCAGACCGGGGGCCTGGAGTTCGGGGCGACCTCTACGAGATCGAGTCCCTGCTCCGCCGCCATCGCCATTGCCTCGTCCGTCGGCACGATCCCGACCTGCTCTCCGGTATCGTCGATGAGTCTGACGGGACTGATCCGAATCCGCTCGTTTACGCGCAGATCTTCCTGGCTCACATCACCTCTTCGGAGACCGTTTTCACGTCCCACTGACCGGCACGGCCCGACGCCGATCAGCAGGTAACAAGAAGCCCGGTGCGGCGACGCCGACCGGGCAAGAAAACACGACGGCTCCCGGATACCCGGCGGAGCGTCGTCTCATCTCGAACCCGGCAGCAGCCACCGCGAATTCCGCAGGGCGCCGAAAGGTGGGAGGCCTTCCGCCTCCGCTTTCGCGTTTCAGGGCGCGAACATAGGGGAGATCGCAGGAAGTGTCAACGAAGCCTGTGCAGGTCCGCCAGGAAATCCGAAACCCGGCAGATTCCCACCAGGCGTTTCAGAACACTCGAAATGCACGCGGAGCAGATCGGGATGAAAATAGCCGATGGACAGGCCTATGTGTATGTACAGAAACGAGATCCGACGTCCGGCACATGGAGTGGCGATATTGGAGCAATTCTTGCAATCTGACCCACCAGGAACCTGGTGTTCTGCGGGGACTGTGCGGCTACCAATCGCTGTCTCCGGCACATGTACGAAGATCCACAACTCGGGGGACCCATGATGAAGACGTTACGATTTTCCATCGCGCTGCTCCTGGTAGCAGCGATGTTTACGCCGACCGAGACCTCCGCCCAGACCGTGATCGGTGTCAAGGGCGGGATCGGCATCGCGAACCTCTCCCTCTCGGAGAGCGCCGACGAACTGAACCTCAGCAGCCGGACCACCTTCACGGGCGGTGGGTTCGCGACGTTCGGTCTCGGGGAGATGTTCTTCCTTCAGCCGGAAGTGCTGTACGCTCCCAAGGGCGCGAAGGGCGACATCGAAGGCGTGGAAGCCACGTTCGCCCTCGACTACATCGAGATCCCGGTCCTGATCGGGGCGGCCTTCGATCTCGGCGGCAGTTCCGTGAAGCCGCGCGTATTCGCCGGACCGTCCGTCGCATTCGAAATCGGCTGCGACGTTTCCGGCACCGAAAGTGGCGTTTCCGTTTCGTTTGAGTGCAGCGAGATCGAACTGGAGACCAAGTCAGTGGACTTCGGCCTCGTATTCGGTGCCGGCGTGGCATTCCCGCTCGGCAGTGTCCAGCTGATCATCGACGGGCGCTACGATCTCGGCCTCTCGGATATCAATGATTTCGAGGGTGACGACGAGAGCATAAAGAACAA
>JAENXO010000320.1 GCA_016649455.1 Gemmatimonadota bacterium
AGTCCGGTGGGATTCCCGCGGCCGTGCGTACGCCGCGTGGTCGCGACATTGCTGCCGCGTGCGGGCAGCTTCGGCTCGAACGGGAACTCAGCGAGGCTCTTCCGTGAGAGTCGAATCCGCCACCAGCGCGCGCCAGTCATCACCGAGGATGACGGTGGCATCGAGATACAGCTCTGGATCCAGCTGTTCCTCGACGTCGACCCCATTCAGAACTGCCGCTACAGCCCCCGCCGCTCCGGGTCGCCCGGAGCGATCCAGAACGATGCTCTGCTCGTAGTCGAACCGTGCGGCATTGCCGTAGGTCTTCACGTCGAATCCGGCGCCGCGCAGGGCCTCCGTGATCCGGGCGGCGGCACCCGGGTCGCCGGCTCCATTCAGTACTTCGACGCGAATCCGACGCTGTTGCTCCTCAAACGGAATGTCGGACCGGGCAGCCGCCGTCGCCGCGGGCAGATCGGGAGTCTCGGCCTCGGATCGAAGTTCGAGCAAGAACGACGCGCCCAGCGCACCGACCACCAGTACCAGACCGAGAGCGAGACCCAATCGAGCCCTGTCGTTCACGAAGTCACGACCCGGTTCCACAGTAGGAGCGACGCCGGGAGCACCAGTGCCCCATGGTCCAGTAGACTGGTGATCCGATGGCGCAGCACCTCGAGGAGCACTGCCTCCCGGTCACCCGGGAGGCGTTCCCTGAGCGCCTCCCGTTCGGGGGCCAGAAACCTGCGTCCGGGATCAAGAAAGTCAGCCATGTAGAGATACTCGCCGAGCAAACCGAACTCGGGATGACCGGTCGAATGGTATGTGATCCCGAGCAGCAGCTCCTCGTCCCTCACTCCGTCCTCGCGCAGGCGCGCCGCGCAAGCGGGGGCATGGAGCAGCGGTTCGGGCCAGCCGGAATCCGCCAGCGGTTCGAGATCCGCGACAGGGGCGTCCTTCAACGCGTCGTGGAGGTGGCCGGCGGCCGTCCAGCGGACGATCTCGCTGGCTCCCCGTCCCAGGGTCATCGCCCATTCGGACATGAGATCCGCCACGCGCGCCGCGTGCGCCCTTCGATCCGGCCGGCACACGGCCCAGTCCGGCAATGCGCCTGTGCGTCCCGCCGCTTCGACGAGAGGATGAAGTTCCGTCACCACGTTCGTTTTCTACCCTCTCCGCTCCCCGACGTTGTTTCGATCCCGAAGAACCCGGAATATACGTCCTGGCGCGCGACGCGCGAACGAGCCCAGGCAGGATTCTCCGCCGGCCCTGGGCCCTCTGCACCGGGAGAAGGATGCCGATCCACTACGATTCCGTGCTCGTAGGTGCCCTCGCAGGTGAGCTCGCAAGAACGCTGGGTGGCAAGAGCATCGAGGAGCTGCACTTCGAGGCGGTGACCCGGCAGGTCAGCGCCGTTTTCACCGGCGGCATGCGGCTCGTGTGGATGCTCCATCCGGCCGCCGGGCAGGTGCTGCTGCGGGCCGGGGAACACAGCGGGAAGACCAGGCGCGGGCGCGGAGTGCTGCGGCGTGCGGCTCAGATCACGAACGTGACCGCCGAACCGGATGAACGGCGGATCGCGATTCACCTGTCAACGGTCGACACGACTCTGACCGACCGGTCGCCTGCGGAAGACGTCGAACCAGACTTCCTGGTGTTCGAGCTGCATACCAACCAGTGGAATGCTCTCCTCGTGTCGGAAGGTGTGATCCGGGCCGTCATCTGGCCGCGCCGGGCCGGCGATCGACAATTGTATCCGGGCTCCGAATACCGGTCGCCGGAGGGCAGGAGGCTATGGCACGCTTCGCAACCCGACACGGAAGAGTGGGAGCGGTGGTGGACGGCACAGGAGGGTGGTGAGCGCACGCGAGTGCTGTTGCACGACGCCGCCTGGGTAAGCCGGCTGAACGTGGAATACCTGCTCGGTTCCGAGCTCGCGACCGGGCAGGATGCGCAATCCGTCCTGGCGCGTCTCGGATCCCTGCGGATTGCCGGGAGTGGCGGTCCACGGGTGGACGGTGAGGTCCACGCGTGGACCCTGGTCAGGGGCGATGCCCTGCAGCCGTACCCGCTATCCCTGAATGAAGCCGACGCGATATCGCGCGAGTCGCTGCTCGAGGCGATGACCGCGGCGGCGGAGAAAGATGGAGTCGGGCCGTCCTGTCGCTCGTCCGGGCCCAGTCAGGGAGAGGAGGTCGAACACCTCGAAGCAGCTCTCCGGCAACGTGGAAGCCGGGCTCGTAAGCGCTTCCATGCACTGGAGCGGCAACTCGACCAGGGGAACGAATCGGCTGCCCTGCGCTCGGCAGGGCAGTTGCTGCTGATGAACAAGGATCGGATCCGGCGAGGGGACCCGGAGGCAGTCGTCGAGGACTTCGACGGAGCGGAGCGGCGGATCCCTCTTGATCCCGCCGGCAACGCCGTGGCGAACGCCGAGGACTACTTCAGACGGGCCCGCCGACGGGAGAGGGCGGAGCGCGATCTGCCGGCCCGTATCGCCGCCGCCCGTTCGAGACTGTCCGCGCTCGAAGAAGCACTGTCGGAGCTCGCCGAATCCGGCCCCACCGAGGAGTTGTGGGTGCTCGCCGGAGGACGCAGGGCTGCCGGTTCATCGACCCGGGTACCTGGTGGACCCGAATCTCTTCTCCCGTACCGTCGCCTCGTTTCGTCGGGCGGACTCGAGATCAGGGTCGGCCGCTCCGCGCGCGCTAACGATGATCTCACATTCAGGAATTCAGCGCCTGACGACATCTGGCTGCACGCTCGCCAGGCGGCTGGTGCACATGTGATCCTCCGATGGGGTAACCGGGAGCAGAATCCGCCGGAGGCAGAACTGCGGGAGGCTGCAATCGTAGCCGCCGAGTACAGCGAGGCCCGCTCCAGTGGGATCGTCGCAGTTGACTGGACCCGCAGGAAGTACGTGCGGAAGCCCCGGAAATCAGCCCCGGGTGCGGTCACACCAGACCGCGTGAAAACGGTGTTCGTGGAACCGGACCCGGACCGGGTCCGGCGAATGCAGGAGGCCGGGCCCGACGCTCCGTGAGCGTCGGGCCCGGCAACGATCTCTACTCTGCGGCGTCGGGCACTACCTTGCGCGGAACCATGTCGTCGCGATTTGCCAGGTGCCACGCCGTAGCAGCGACAACGACCGCCGCCTGGCGCAGGTCATCCAGCAGCAGCCGCTCGTACGTGTCTGCGGCAGTGTGGTGCGTGCGCGTCCCGTACTCGATCGGGTCCTGGATGAAATTGAATCCCGGAATCCCGACTGCGTCGAACGCGAGATGGTCGGTCCCCCCCGTATTGCCGTGTTTTACGGCCACCACGCCGAGGTCGCGGAACGGCCACAGCGTCTGTTCGAAGATCGGGATCGCCTTCTCGTTCGACTGATCCCAGATGCCGCGAATACGACCGGTACCGTTGTCGACGTTCAGATACGCCGATATCTGATCGTGCATTTCCGGGTGATCTTCCACCCAGCCACGCGATCCGAGCAGGCCCTGCTCTTCCCCGCTCCACAGCGCGATACGGATCGTGCGCCGCGGAGTCTGCCCGAGCGACTTGAGGATCCTCATCGCTTCCATCATCACGAGTGAGCCGGCAGCGTTGTCCGTGCCGCCGGTTCCGTAGTGCCAGGAGTCCAGGTGTCCGCCGATCATCACGAACTGATCGGCCAGATCGCCGCCGGGAATGTCGGCGAGGGTGTTGTAGCTGTTCAGGTCGTCAGCGAAGAACTCGTTCTCGACCTGGACCTCCAGCTCGACGGGAGTGCCCCCGCTGACCAGCCTGTAGATCTGGGCGTAGTGCTCCTGGGAGACCACGAGCGTCGGGGTCGGCTCCGGG
>JAENXO010000096.1 GCA_016649455.1 Gemmatimonadota bacterium
ATGTTCCGCCTCGAGATACCGGGCTGCGGCAATGAGGTCGTCCACGTTCGAGACGAAACTCGTGTCCGCGAAGTCCCCCTCGCTCTCTCCCAGTCCCGTGAAGTCGAACCGCATCACCGCGAGGCCGGCGCCGTTCATCGCTTGCGACAGCCTCACGACCGCCTTCAGGTCCTTCGAACAGGTGAAGCAATGCGCAAACAGGGCCCATGCCGCCGGCTCTCCGTCGGGAAAGTCCAGTCGCGCAGTGAGCATATCGCCTGTCGAACCTGGAAATCGGATTTTCTTGGAGTCCATCAGGGCACCTGCCAGGCGATAAATGAGATGAAGATCACGATATCGGCGGCGCGACCGGATTGTCGCCGGCGGCAGCGTCCCGGTTGTACCAGCGGAACCACAATACGGTGATCGCGGTCCACAGGATGATGCCTCCGCCGACCTTCATCAGCAGGCCGGCAACCTGTTGATCCTGCCGGGCCGAGATCCGTCCGACCGGCGGCGCGAGCTCGAAGATCCCGTAAAACGGCGTCTCTCCGAACGTAAGGAAGGCGTACGGCAACGTGTTGAGCACGGTGGCCAGGAACAGATAGCCCATCTTGAGCGGCGGACCGAATCTCTCCCGGTCAGGCACGGCGGCGATCACGGGCCACCAGAACAGCAGGCCTGCCGTAAGCCACAGAAGGTCGATGAGGAAGGACCCGGACTGCGTCGCCATCAGATTGTCCACCACGGCCGGGAGGTGCGTCCAGACGAGCACGACCTGGAACACGGCGAGTGTAACCAGCGGGTGGGTGAGCAGCCTGAGGACCGGCAGGACACGGGAACCACCGAGCCTGTCCCACGTGCTGTCCGGCACTCCGAGCAGCAGCAGCGCCGGTGCCAGCAGCGCGATCAGCAGGTACTGCAGCATGTGAACCGAAGACAGGTAGCCTCCTCCGAGGGCTCCGATCGGCCAGTCGAGCGCCAGCCACAGCGTGAGCAGCCCGGCAATCGCCCAACCGCGTGGCCGACCGGCCTCTCCAGCTCCACGCGCCAGCAGGACGAAGGCAACCGCGAGGGCGAGTACGAACAGCCACACCCCGGGGTACGGGCGCCACGACCAGCTCCAGGGAACGGCCTGGGCGGAACACCACCACTGGAGCCCCATCAGTTCGCCGCGGCGGCGAGCTTCGGGATGTCGTGCATCCAGTCGGACTGGCGCGTGCCGAACGGGTAGATTACCCGGATCGATCCGTCCGGAGAGAACGCCAGGACCTGCGACGCGTGGCCCACGATGTAGAACCCGTTCTCGTCAGGCTCCTCGTAGATCGAAGGTGGCAGTCCCATGGACAGCTGAATGCTGTCCACCACGGTCTTGCTCCCGGTCAGGCCGATGAAGTCCGGGTCGAAGTTCGCCAGCCACGACCGGATCCGCTCGGGTGTGTCACGCTCGGGATCCGTGGTGACGAACACGACCTTCATCGACCGCTGCAGCCCGGTTGGCAGATCCCGCCGCACGGCCGCGAGGCTCGCCATGTGCACCGGGCAGACGTCGGGGCAGGAGGTGTAGCCGAAGAACAGGAAGGTCGTGAAGCCATCGGTCTCGGCCTGGAAGTCGAACGGCCGCCCGTTCGCGTCGTCCAGGGTGAAGGACGGCTTCGGAGGAGGGTTCTCCAGCACGATCCCCCGCCATCCGGTTTCTCGCGCCCGGATCTCGGCGTCCCGCCGTTCCTGCGGCTCGACGCTGCATCCGGCAAAGGATGCAACGGCGACCATGGCGAGCATGGCAGCAGGAAGCTGGGCCCAACGCAATCGGTTCATCGGCTCCTGTCCGGGACACTGTGCGACTGCCGGCCGGCGCCGGAGATACTCGGCGAGCCAATGTACCCCGCGCCCCGGCTGGAACAAGTTGCGGGTCGATCGCGTAGCTTTGATCGATCCACCGCGCCCGGCGATCCACCGGCGAAGGAACACAGGACACAACCACGCGAGGTCCCGATGGATGACCGTACTCCGCTGCACGACTTCACCTGGACGGCGCTGAGAATCGTCGCCGGCGTGACGATCTTCACCGGCGGGACGGCGAAGCTGTTCGGCTGGTTCGGCGGCTTCGGCGACGCGGGCACCGCGGAACTGATGTCACGCTTCGGAATCGCCGGCGCGCTCGAGACCGTGTGCGGCGCGCTGATCGTGATCGGACTGTTCACGAGGCCGGCCGCATTCCTGCTGTCGGGAATGCTCGCCGTGGCGTACTTCTGGATCCATGCGTGGGGCAGCAGCCTCTGGTGGTGGGACAACCGCGGGAGAACCGTGATGGTGTACTCGTTCGTGTTCCTGTTCTTCGCAGTCTGGGGAGCCGGACCCTACAGCCTGGACGCTCGCCGATCCGGGACCGATTTCAAGGCCTGACGCGACCGGCGCCGCACAAAGAAGCTCTGGCCCCGGACCTGCCGTCCGGGCCTACCGCCCGGGAGCCGCGATCCGTTCCCGGGCCGACTCCGCCCACGAGACGAGCCGGTCCCGATCGGCCGTGGTGAGCTTCGCGTTCCGGTGCACGAGCAGGTAGTCGCTCAGCGGCATGCCGCCCTCCTCGATCTCCTCGGCGATCTCCTCGTACGCTTCGTCCAGTTCTTCTGCGTCGTAGCTGTCCCACTCCGTGAAATTGACGTGCTCACGTGCCATCCGCACATGCTGGCTGACCCGGAAAGACATCGGCGCGACATGGGCGTACCACGGCCAGTCGGTCTCGTTCGAGTGACAGTCCCAGCACGAGCGCTGCAGGGTCGTCAGCACGTCCTCCGGCGCATCCACCAGGCCGGTCACCGGCGGATTGGTCCGCTCTACGGAAAGGAACTGGATGGCGACGAACACGACGCCCAGGCCGATCAGTACGTACGTGAGAATGCGCTTCATTGCTCTACCTGTTCAGGGTTCGGATCGACGGGAAGAGTTCCGTCCAGCTGCGCCGCGAGCTGACGTTTCAGGCGTGCGAGGATGGCGCCCATGCCTCGCAGCCGCAGAACGGACACTACCTCGGAGAGGCCCATCCCCCGATAGAAGTCGGGTGACACGTCCAGAACGGTTTCGACCTTCTCACCCTCCAGTCCGGCACACAGGATCCCGGCGAAGCCGCGGACCGTCGGGGCCTCGGGCGGACAGTCGAACCACAGATGTACAGATCCGTCGGCGTCGATTTCCGATGCCAGGAAGAACGGCGTCTGACATTCGTGCACCTGCTCCAGCAGCTCGCGGTGCTCCGCGAAGCGAGCCGGAAGCGGTGGTACGCGATTCGAATAGTCGAGCAGCGCCTGCACGCGCAATTCACGCGGGGCGGCAGCGAACAATTCGACGATCTCCTGCAGGCGCGGCGGTACGGACACGGGCGACCTCGTGTGACTCCGATTC
The DNA here is from genome assembly GCA_016649455.1 of Gemmatimonadota bacterium. Lineage (GTDB taxonomy): Bacteria > Gemmatimonadota > Gemmatimonadetes > Palauibacterales > Palauibacteraceae > Carthagonibacter. Next base: position 3,382 of record JAENXO010000096.1, read on the forward strand.
CCGGTCTGGAAAAGGCAAACGGACGTCTGTTGAACAACTGCGTCTGTGCGAACGTTATAGTGTCAGACGGGGTATCGTCCGGCAATCGGTAGCGGGTGAACGGGAACCAGGGGTAAGCAATGGCTGTGGAGCACGACGGAAACCCGGCGCATCGGGAATACGCGAATCCGGGGATGCTGGTCTCGACCGGATGGGTGGAGGATCACATCGACGATCCCGCGGTCGTCCTGGTGGAATCTGACGAGGACGTGCTGCTGTACGACACCGGTCATCTGACGGGCGCCGTGAAGATCGACTGGCACATGGATCTGAACGATCCGGTGGTGCGCGACTACCTCGATTCCAACGCGTTCGCATCGCTGATGGAGCGGAAGGGGATCACCCGGGACCACACGGTCGTGTTCTACGGCGACAACTCCAACTGGTGGGCCGCCTATGCGTTGTGGGTGTTCACCCTGTTCGGTCACCCTGATGTGCGGTTGATGAACGGCGGGCGGCAGAAGTGGGTGGCCGAGGAGAGACCGCTCGTGACGGACGTGCCGGATCGCACTCCGACAGTGTACGCGGTTCCGGACCGGGAGGACTCTCCGATCCGGGCGTTTCGTGAGGATGTCTTGAAGCATATCCAGGCGAACGGCGCACTGATCGACGTGCGATCGCCCCAGGAATACTCGGGCGAGATGCTGCACATGCCGGACTATCCGCAGGAAGGCGCGCTGCGCGGCGGACACATTCCCGGAGCGGACAACGTGCCGTGGAAGAGAGCCGCGAATGACGACGGAACCTTCCGGCAGCTCGACGAGCTCCAGTCGATCTACGGAGAGGAATTCGGACTTTCTCCGGACGACGAGATCATCGCGTACTGTCGAATCGGAGAGCGCTCCAGCCACACCTGGTTCGTCCTCACACACCTGCTCGGGTATCGTCGCGTCCGGAACTACGACGGATCGTGGACAGAGTGGGGCAACCTGGTCGGCGTTCCGATCGAGCGCTGACATGAGGACCATCGGACTGCTCGGCGGGATGAGCTGGGAGTCGACGATTCCCTACTACCGGGAGATCAACCGGTACGTGGCCGAGCGACTCGGCGGCTTCCACTCGGCCCGGATCGCGATGTGGAGTGTCGATTTCCACCGTCTGGAGGCCCTCGCTTCGGCCGGAGACTGGGAGGAGATCGGAAGGATCCTGGCCGACCGGGCCCGACGGCTCGAGCAGGCGGGAGCCGACTTCATCGTCCTGTGCACCAATACGATGCACAAAGTCGCACCCGAAATCGAGTCGGCCGTGGACGTACCGCTCCTGCACATCGCCGACGCCATCGGAGAAGCCGCACGCGAGTCCGGGATCCGAACCGTCGGCCTCCTCGGCACCCGGTTCACGATGGCGGAGCCATTCTACCGGGAACGGCTCGCCATGCGTCATGGCCTGGAAGTGCTGGTCCCGACCGCGGAGCAGCGCGAAGTAGTGGACCGCGTGATCTTCCACGAACTGGTCAAAGGAGAATTGCTGGAAGAATCCCGCGAGGCCTACGTCGAGATCATCGACGAACTCGCGGCGCGCGGGGCGGAAGGCGTGATCCTGGGCTGCACGGAGATCGGAATGCTGGTCGCTCCGGGTGACGCGTCCATCCCTCTTTACGACAGTGCCGCGATACACGCCCGCCGCGCGGCGGAACTGGCACTGTCGATGCCGCACGGCGCCTGAGCCGACGTCCCTTCTCCGATACCCCTGGCGAGCCCGGGTTTCATTGGCGGTCGCGCCCGGGTTTCATTGGCGGTCGCGCCCGCCGGCCACGATCGAGAACAGTCCGCAGCCTACCATAGCGGCCCACAGGGGTGAAAGCGCCTCGAGTCCTTCGAGACCGTAAGCCGCGACGGAGAGCAGTACCGCCAGCAGCCCGAGCGCTTGCCCCGATCTCACTCGTTTCGCAACCAGAGGAAGCGCGCCGACGTCGGTCAGCGTTCGCAGGCTTCGAGACCGCTCCAGGATTCGAAGAAACGGGAGCAGGAGCGCGAGAGCCAGGACCGAAGGCAGATCCGGGCCGGCGAGGTCGGCCGGGATTCCGGCCCGCGATACGGCGACACCCGTGAGAGCGAGCGCGGCCCCGGCCGCCGCCAGGTGAATGCGGTGTTCGGGCCTCAAGGTACCGTCCAGGAGGAACGCGATCAGTACGACGAACGTGGTGATCCAGTCACCGCGCCAGGCGACCCAGCCCGCCAGCAGCAGCAGCGCGATCGAATCCAGGGGCCGGGCCGGCGGGCCTACCGTCCGATTCACGATCCGCAGGCCGAGCAGCAGCAGCACCAGGGACGCGAATCTCGGCGACCCGAGCAGCTCCCAGGCAAGAAGCGCGATCAGCGCGCCGACGAATGCCGCCAGATCGTGATCGGGGTCCAGTTCGCGCGCGAGTGCCCAGGCGAGGAATACGGACCCGCCGGCGAAAGCGCCTGCGACCAGTGCGGGCAGAAACGCGAGTCCGCCGAACACCATCCGGAACGCGGCGACGACGAGCACGACGGTGAGCGACAGAATCAGGATCGCCAGGTTCGTCGGCCAGGCGGGATCTACCGGTCGTCCGATGGAGGTTATTCGTGGTGTTTCCATGCTACCTCGCCAACTGTGTGCCCCCGGGAGCGCAGCCGTCAGAAGCTCGACATAGCGTCGCCGCGGAACTCGTTCGCTTCGGTCGTCGTGCGCCGCGCGTCCAGGCAACTGGTACTGGCGACACTTGCGCCCCCCCTGTTTCGTGTCTCGGTCTCTCGGACGTTATTCTGCGGGCGCTCGTGGCGACAGAAGTGGGCGAAGCCGACAATACTCGCGCCGATATCGTCTCCGTCGTCCGCGCGAGGTATACTCCTCTCGATGCATGTTGCCGATTGCGCGGTTCGACGTCCGTCGCATACACGACCCGGAACAGGGGTGAGGATTGAATCTGAGAATGTCCGATCTGTTCGCTAAGTCCCGGGTGGGTCACTTCGGATTCCTGTTCGTATCCCTTCTGGCCACGTTCATCGTCCCCGAGCTCCTGCCGGACGAAGGCAGCTTCCGTTGGCAGTTTCCGCTGTTCCTAACGATCGTCATGCTTTCGGCGCTGAGCGCCGTCAGCGACAGACGGGCAGAGTTCTGGGTCGCGGCGACGCTGTTGCTGTTCGGGCTCGTCCCGGAGTGGATGCATGCGTTCGGCGTAGAGAATACGGACATCTGGGGCAAGGCCCTGATCGCCGTCTTCCTCGTCTATGTCGCGATACTGATCCTGCGCACTGTTCTCCGCGCGGCTGAAATCGACGTCCAGGTGATCCTCGGCGCGCTGTGCGTCTACCTGTTGTTCGCGCTTGTGTGGGGAGTCGCCTACCAGATTGTCGCGCTCAGGCACGCTGGCGCCTTCGCGATACCACCAGCTCTCCTGGAGGGCGCCTCGAATCCGGAGCAGGCGATCGGCGCAGCGTTGCAGTATTTCAGCTTTGTTACCATCACGACGCTCGGCTACGGAGACATTCAGCCGGTGATTCCGTTGGCCCGGTCGCTCGCGATCACCGAGGCCCTGTTCGGTCAGATCTACCTCGTCACGCTCATCGCGAGACTGGTCAGCATGGAGTCGGATCAGTCTCGGGAAACCAGCAGGTCGCGCGAAGAGACCTGAGCAGGCCGGGAACCCGGTCCGGCCAGGGTCACCTGCTCAAACGGGCGGCTGCCCGCTACGCACGAGCCGCGTGTATTCTCGGCCGATCCACGCGGCGATCCCGAGCCAGATCAGAACGAGCAGGATGTTGAACTTCGCGAAGTCCGACGCTCCCATCGCCAGCCACGTCGTCCCGAGCCACACCACCAGGGCTGACAGCACGTCCCCGGCCCGCCAGAAGAAGGCGTCGATCGCCTGCTTCGCCTTGTACTTCTGCTCCCTCGTCATCGGAAGGAACAGCGTCTGACGCACGGTGCTCATCAGCGAGTAGTCGGTCGCGTTCTCTGCCGTCTTGGCCCAGCGCACGACTCCCAGCACCGGGAAGAAGGCGAGCAGGCCGTACGCGCCAAGCGAGATGATCGGGAGAATCATGATCGCGACCCGGATCCCCAGGTACTTCACGACCCGCGACACGAGAAACAGCTGGATCAGCAGGCCCGCCACGTTGACCACGGCGAAGAAGTTCGAATAGAACTCGCCGATGTACTGTCCCACGCTCATCCCGGCCGCGGCTCCGCTGGCCACGGCATGGCGCGCGGCGTCCTCGACCACACTCCCGAGGATGTACTCACCCGTGGTGTTCACCCAGTTCAGAAACAGGACGAGCAGCGCGATCAGCAGCAGATAGCGGGTCTGGAACACGAGCGCGAAGGCGCCGCGCCCCGTCGAAGCATCCGGACCTGCTTCGAACTCGCGGGTCGGGGCTACGGTCGGCGTTGACTCTTCGTGGTCCAAGTCTTCAGGCGTTGATTCCTCTCCCTCGAGGCGCTGCAGAGCCTGACGCAACTCGTCGCGCAGATCCCGAAACTCTCCGGTCTCCATGCGGAATTCACCTGTCGCGGCAGGCGCCGTGGCCGTGCTGACCTCCGGCAGGCGATCCCGCTCCGTTCGCTGTCGCTCCCGGCGATCGACGAGATTCGTGACCAGCAGGCTGGCGATGAGAATCCCGGCCGCGATCAACATCGGGGTCCAGATTCCCAGCGGCTCGATCAAGCGGCCCACCACGACGCTCCCGAACACGGCTCCGGCCGAGGCGCCGAATTGAACGAGCGGAAACAGCCGCTCGCCTTCCTCGTTGGTGTACAGGTCGTTGGCGAAGGACCAGAACTGGGCCACGACCATCAGGTTGAAGATCCCGACCCAGAGGAAGAACGCCACCCCGAGATTCAGACCGATCTGTCCGAGCCCGAAGAACGCTACCAGGCAAGCCGCGAAAAAC
>JAENXO010000120.1 GCA_016649455.1 Gemmatimonadota bacterium
AATCGGAGCGCTTGTATGTCCCTCGAGGTCAGAGTCCGAGGCAGCTTCGAGCCGAGTCTGGACGAACCGGTCCTGAGCGGGGAGTTCCAGGTCGGTACCGAACGCACTCAGCAACGTGCTGTCGGCCAGCGGCCCGAGCACGCGGAGGATCTTCGCTTCAGGTAGGGGCACGATCGTGGCAAAGCGCGGAGGCAGGTAGCGACCGAAGTGATTCAGCAGCTCGTCCGCGCCCTCCGCCGACAGATCGAGCAGGGCCGGCCCCTCTCGGGCTGATCGCTTCCACACCCGCAGATCTGTCATTGGCCGACCCTTCGGAGTCAGCGCGAGACAGGGAATCGCCTGGCCTTCTTGAGCCGCCCGGAGATCATTGGTGAGCAGTCCTTGAAGAGCATCCAGGGCCTTCGCACCCTCCACGCTCCAGACGCGCCGTGACACGTCTTCGTACAGACCGACGGTCTCGGTGAGAGCGGTCCATTGTCGTTCCACGTCAGTCATGTCGGATCTCCTCAGAACAGCCGCCCTCCGTCCGGCACGCGCCGGGTCGGCGACAGGAGGATCGTCTCACCCTCCTCGTCCGGTACCCCCAGTGTAAGGCATTCGGACATGAACCCGGCGATATTTCGCGGGCCGAGATTCACGCAAGCTACGACCTGGAGCCCGACGAGCTCCTCCGCGCTGTATCGCGGGGGAAGCCCGGCGGCAGACCACCGGAACCCGATTTCCGGGCCGAAGTCGATCCGGAGCCGGTACAGAGGTTTGCGGGCGCGGGCGAATTCCTCGGCTTCCACGACTGTGCCTGCCCTGATCTCCACCCGCTCGAAGTCGGTCCAGGCGATCGTCTCCACTGAAGTCTCCCGCGTGTCGAAGAAGTCGGGCCGGGATATCGGGCAGACGAGTATAGGAAGGCCCCTCCCGTGGCGCGAGGACAGCCGATTCCAGCCCGGTGCGGAACCACGTGGCCGACTCGCAGGTAATTGGAACCCTGAGTAGATTGGGCCGCCTTCCGGCGAGGCCATCGAGAGTCGATGGGGGTCCGCCGGGTCGCTTGCCCGGTCCGCACGGCAGGGCTCGTCCGCAAACCTGGAAGCGTTCATGCTCGAGACACTGCTCGCTCGCGAAGTCCACAAGAGATCATCCACGGTCCGGCTGTCCGGCAGGATCCTGTTCCTGACCGAAGACCCGGAGCTGATCCGGCGGCAGCTGGCCGGTGAAGACCTGGATTGGGATCCGTCGATTCCCCTGCGGGACAACATCAGCACGGACGAGATCACGCCCGCGTGGGTGTGCTACTACTACGACGAGACGCTTGGCCAGTACCCCTACGTCGGGCTGCGGTGTGACGGCGAGCAGCCGATCGGGAAAGGCGACGTGATCGGCGGAGGATTCGTGGCCGCCGTTTCCGGTAAGCGACGCGGAAAGGGATCCAGCCGTGAGGCGTCCCCGTATGCCGAGCGGGCGGCCGGCATCCGCATCGTGATCGCCGAGAACATCGAGCGGATCTACAGGGAGAACTGCGAGAACCTGGGCATCCTCACGACCACAGATTTCTCGGTCATCGAGCGGATTCGCCGTGGCGACGAAATCCCGCTCGAGACGTTCATCGGCGAGGCCGGCCAGATTCAGCGCGACATCATCGAGTACGGGGGACTGCTCGACTACGCGGTGGCCCGACTCAAGGGAATGGTCCAGGTGCCCGACGTCGTAACGGATGAACGGCGCGCGATGACCGTCGGCGAGAAGATCCTCGCACGACACTGGGTGTCCGACGTGGCAGCCGACGACGTGGGAGTCGCGGCCGTGAAGCCGGGCGATGAGGGATTCGTCCGGTGCGATCTCCGGTTCAGCCACGAGTACGTGACACCGATGGCCTCGACCTTCTGGGAGGAATTCGCCGGGAAGGGAGCCCCGATCGCCGACCGGGACAGCGTCCTGTTCTTCCGCGACCACCTCGCGTTTCTGGACCAGGTGATCAGCGCGGAGAAGATCAAGCTGGGTCTGCTGGATGCGGCGAACGCCCTGCACGACCGCCAGCGGGCTTTCGCGGCGGAGCAGGGCGTGCGCCTGCACGGCGAACTGCCGGATCGGGTGGGCAGCGAAGCGATCTGTCACGTCAAGATGCTGGACGAGTACGCGCTGCCCGGCCAGGTCATCGTGGGCAGCGACTCGCACACCCCGCACTCGGGGGCGATTGGTTGCTTCGCGTTCGGCGTCGGGACGACGGCGATCGTGAACAGCTGGACCACCCGGGACGTGCGGCTTCGTGTGCCGCGCTCAGTCAGGGTGGAGGTCGGTGGGACGCTGCGGCCCGGCGTCACCGCCAAGGACCTGATGCTCGAGGTCCTGCGGCACCCGTATGTCCGCGACGGTGACGCGATCGGCAAAATCCTCGAGTACGGGGGCGAGGCGGTGCGGGCGCTGAGCGTGGATGAAAGGGCGACTCTCACCAACATGGCAGCGGAAGTCGGCGGGTTCACGGGAATCGTCGCGCCGGACGGACGGACCGCAGACTTCCTCGTGGAGCGTCGCGGGCTGGACCGGGCCGAGGCCTATCGGCTGGTCGCGGACCTGGAGAGCGACCCCGGGGCGGAGTACGAGTGGACGATGAACATCGACGCGACATCCCTGCAGCCGATGGTCGCCACGCCCGGCGATCCCGGGAATGGAGTCGGGGTGAATGAGATCGGCGATGTGCCGGTCGACATCGTCTACGCCGGCTCCTGCACCGGCGCGAAGCGCGACGACGTGGCGATGGCGGCTCGGGTCGTGGAGCGGGCGCTGGCCGAAGGCCGGGTGGTCGCCGACGGGGTCGAAGCCTATCTGCAGTACGGTTCGGTGGACGTGGAGCGTTACGCCCTGGAGCAGGGTTGGCACGAACAATTCCTGGAAGCCGGGATCCGGGTGCTGGCGCCCGGGTGCGGGGCCTGCATAAACGCCGGACCGGGCGTCAGCGGGTCGCCCGACCAGGTGACGGTAAGCTCGATCAATCGGAACTTCCCGGGCCGGAGCGGCCCGGGGAAGGTCTACCTGGCGAGTCCGTACACGGTGCTGGCCTCGGCCTTCGCAGGGAAGATCGTCGGCTTCGAGGAGCGGGAGACCGCCGTAGCCTGACGCCTCAGCGGGCCTCGGAGATCGCCCTGATGCTGCGGTTGGTGATCCAGCGCCGCACCACGGGCTTCCACGCCCAGCCGAACGCGCTTGCGACTGCTCCGGGCTGAAACTCGCCGATCCATCGGTCGGCTTCGGCTCCCACCGCCTGTGCGACCCGCCGCCGCGTCTCCGGTGGCACCTGGTTCCAGCTCGGTTCCACCTGGCCGACCTCGTACGCCGCGTCATCGTCGGGCCGATAGCTCAGCACATCGGACAATCCCGTTTCCAGCATGCGACGCGCGTCGCGGCGACCCGCCCGGAAATCATGCGCCCGCCAGTCACGGTGCAGGAATCCACCGAATCCGCCCAGGTAGTCACCTGCGAGTTCCCTGTCCGACTCGGGGGCTACGAGGTACAGCCGCATGATGTCCTTGTCCCGCAGGCCGCTGCTCGCTTCGAGCACGAAGATCAATTTCGCCAGGCGGGATCGGCCGGCGCGCGTGTCAGCGGAGGCGAATACGCCAGTGTAGCGCGAATCCGACTCTATCCTCTCCATGTTCCGATCGAGGTAGTCGACCGCCGGGTCCGGCCCGAGCGCCGAACGGCCCGTCGGGTCGGCCGCCACCTTCATCTCGGCGACCCGTTCGGCGAGCTCACCGATGTACCGGCCGAGCACGACTTCCTCCGGATCGGTGATCCGGTCGTCCATTTCGGGCAGGCGCTCCAGCAGTGCACCGAGGATCTCCAGCCGCGCATTCACCCGATTCGCCCGTATCCAGTCCTGGGCGGCGCCCTGGCCGAGGACTGCTCGCGCGAGGTTTTCTGCCAGGGCCCCGACCGAGTCCGGATCGTTCGTGGCGAGACCCGATTCCGTGCCCGTACTGCGCAACGACGGCTCGACGACGATGTACCGCCAGTCCTGGTCACGGTATCCCGGTTCACGCTCCACCAGGTCCTTGGCGAGGCCGAGCGGAGCGGCGTCGAACAGGCCGCCGTCCACATACCACATGTCCAGCGGATCATCCGCTCCGCCGGGAAGACGTGCCCCCGGGTACTCACTTCTCTGCCGGGTGAGGCGGCGCGGAGGGAAAGCGAATGGAAAAGCGGCGGACGCGACTACGGCATCACGGATTTTCTCCCACACATCATCGGCCGCCCCTGCGCCTGCGGGCAGTTCGAAGTCGATCCAGTCGGAGTACGTTCTCGTACCGAACGCCCGGTCCGGGACGTTGAGAAATCCGTACCGGTAGTCGTATCGAATCCCGTGCAGGCTCGACAGCGTGATCCCGACTCTCAGTGGAGTTCCGAGAGCACTGGACGGGCCGTCGTCCGAGGCGGGGTCAGCGGAGATCAGAGCACTGGACAGATCCTCCAGCACCCCTGCATCCAGCGCTCCCACCCGGTTCTTCCGCCCCGGATTCAGGAGGTACTGAGCGTCCGCGGCGTCTACCCATGCCTTCTCGATCCAGGGGACGACATTCGGGTTCACGGCCAGTGCCCGGGCCGCGAGGCCGGCGTTCAGGGCGCCGGCCGAACCGCCGGTGATCACGTGCAGCCTAACGGGCTCACGCGCATCGCTTCGAGACAGTGCGGTCAGAATCTCGGTCACGGCCCCGCCGATATAGGAACCAAGCGAGACACCTCCGCCGAGAACGAGTGCAATCCTTGTCATTACGCTTCGCCGTGGGGGTGAGAATGGAATATCAAACTGCTCTGCGCATGGAACAGCGGCAAGCTGGCACGAGGCATGTCAGCGGCTGGTCTCCTCGAGCGGCAACGTCATCTCGAGCAGACTTCCGGCGTCCAGGCTGTTTCCGGCTACCCACAGCGACCAGTGCAGGTGCGGACCCGTGACCCTGCCCGTGGACCCGACCTCTCCAACGAGCTGCCCGGCTTCGACCATCTCGCCCACCTCGACGAGAATCTTCGACAGGTGAAAATACCCGGTATAGACGCCGCGTCCGTGATCGAGGTACACGCCGTTGCCCGAGTAATACAGCTCCTGTGCGATCAGCACGCGCCCGCGGGCGGCCGCCCGCACGGGATCGCCGTCCGCTCCCTTTAGATCGAGTCCCGTGTGACGGCTGCGAAGTTCGCCGTTGAACACGCGAGCCTGTCCGTAGGGACTCGTGATGTTCATCGGCCGAGGGGCCCGGAACGGCGTGTCGATCAACCACTCCGCGCTGGTCGTATCCAGAACGGACCGGATGAGCGTCCGCTCACGATCGATCCGTTCCAACGCCTCCGCCGACGGCGAGGAGTACTTCGGAGCCACGCTCATCTGCGAGGAGGTGAAACTCCGCGACTCTACGGCCAGTGACAGCGTCTGCTCGTACGTCGATCCGTCGTCGAACTCGAATCTCAGAATTAGGGTCTGATCACGTTCGGTATCGATTGGGACGGCCGCGAGCCCGAACCACGCGTCGTCCAGCCGACCGAATCGAATCGGAAACTCTGCGAATTCTCCCGTGATCGCCGTGGGCTGACGGCCAGACGGTCGCTCGAGCACCCGGATGCCGAACGCGGAGCCCTCCTCCGGAGCCGGAGCCCAGGTCACGCCGAACGGGAGAATGGAAGGCGGGCGACCGGCATTGGCAGCCCGGGCTTCGGCAGCCACTTCCCGCAGATCCTCGGCGTCCCTCCGCGCCGCCTCACGTTGTGCATCGGCCGCTCGCACGGAATCGTATGCCGTCGGCTGGATGGCCGGAGCCGGGCCCGATTCGGGAGCCGCTGCGGCTGCGGATGGGCTGGAAGCGCACGCAGCGGCTCCCAGGGAGCCGGCGATCGCCAGCATGGCGACCAGGGATTCGAAGTAGAAGCGCTTCGCGTGCTTGTTCACGCCGCGGAGGATGCTCCCTCTCCGCTCGCCGGGCAAGGAGCCGCAGCCGGAATCGGTGGCTCAGACGCCCGGCGTGTGCTCAGAACAGAAAATGGTTCGAGGAATTCCTGCCGGGACGGGAGGCGGGACCATGCGCTCCTGAGTCGCTCGCCGAATCCCTTAACTTCCACCTCACGCAGATGTTCGGCCGCCCAGCGTGCGTGCGCGTCGAGATCCGCGGCGCAACAGGTCACTGCCCGGCGGACTTCCGGACCCAGCCGGGCCCGGCTCGAACGGAATCGTCCGGCCAGACCCGCGGTGCTGCGTGCGACGAGCATCGCAGCCTCTATCGCACCGTCATCCGGGTGGGTGCAGTTGACCTCCTCCGGGAGCCCGTGAAACGCCAGATCCGCCCAGATGATCGCCTGGTCGGCGAGGTCACGAATGACGGGTACGAGGGCGCTACTATCGGTCATCTCGGCAGCCGACTCGGCCAGGCAGGCGATGGAGCGAAGTGTGAGGTCCAATGAGCGCAGCACCCAGTCGGACTCAGACTCCGGTTCCAGGATTCGATCATCCATGACACTCACCTCGCTCCAGGTGGACGGCACATGGCAGTGCGGCCGGCATGCGAGGATACACCCGACGATTCAACGCTATTTCATCGCAGCTTTTCTTGCCGGGCCAGAACGGCTCGGGTAGCTTCCGGCGTTTGGCACGGAGTCCATACCGTATGGGAACCGTCCACAAGAACCTCTCCGGAGGTCGCACCAGATGCACCTTTTCGACAAGTGCGCTGCATTCACCACCGCCCGCGACGCTCGCGCCACCGGCATTTACCCGTACTTCCAGAGAATCACGGAGTCACGGGACACCGAGGTCGTCATCGACGGCCAGCGGAAAGTGATGATCGGCTCCAACAACTACATGGGTTTGACCCACCACCCTCGCGTCCTCGAAGCGGCACGTGAGGCGCTGGAGGTCTACGGCAGCGGCAACACCGGAAGCCGCTTCCTGAATGGAAACCTCGATATCCACGATCTGCTCGAGGAAGAGCTGGCCGACTTCACCGGGAAGGAAGCGGCCCTCGTGTTCAGTACGGGTTACCAGACGAACCTCGGCGCGATCAGCGCGACGGTCGGTCGCGGCGACACGGTCTTCCTGGACAAGTACGGCCATGCCTGCCTCCAGGACGGGGCACGTCTCAGCTTCGGCCAGACCGAGCGTTTCCGGCACGAAGACTATGCTCACCTGGAGAATCTTCTGAGGGCCACGGATCCGGATCGTGGCAAGCTGGTCGTCGTGGACGGGGTGTACAGCATGGAAGGCGACATCGTCAACCTCCCGGATCTCGTCCCGCTTGTGAAGAAGTACGATGCCGCGCTGCTGGTCGATGATGCTCACTCTCTCGGGATCCTGGGACCGAGCGGCGAAGGAACGGCGGCACACTGGGGTCTCACAGACGAAGTCGACCTGATCACGGGCACGTTTTCCAAGTCGCTCGCCTCCATCGGCGGCTTCGTGGCAGGTGACGATGTCGTAGTCGACTACCTCCGCTTCCACGCACGCACTGAGATCTTCAGTGCGAGTATGCCGCCCTCCGCCGTGGCGACCGTGCGCGCGGCGCT
>JAENXO010000469.1 GCA_016649455.1 Gemmatimonadota bacterium
CGTAATCGAGGTGGAGAACCTGGCGCACCTGAAGAAGGTCATGCGGCAGATCCGGCGGGTGAAGGGAGTGCTGGCCGTGGAGCGCAAGGAAAGCCTGGGTGACAGCGATCTGACCCTCAGCTCCACCGCAACCACCGACTTGCCGGCTGACTGACCGGCCGGGCCCGTTCGACCCTGCTCAGGGTCCGGAGTCGCTCTCCAGCTCAGCGATCCGGATATCTATTTCCCGAATCAGCCCCGCGACTTCCTCCATTCTTCTTATCGTCTGCGGAACGCTGGGATCCAGACGCGTCATCTGCTCCACGAGGCTGTCCTGTGCCGCGGCGAACGCCGCGTGAACGGTCGAATCCTGCAGGGCCCGCTGGACGTGGGGACGCAATTCGCGCTCGACGTCCTGCAGTTCGTCCGCCACGGCCTGCTGCTGCTCGGCCGTCACGGGTTCGCCGATCATGATTGGAGCCGAGTTGGACATGCGTTCAAAGTCAGCCCCGACTATCGCGGCTCGCCGCAGAAGCTCGTCGACTTCAGGGTGCTCTCTCACTGCGAAGCGCTTCAACTTGGCGTAGAACGAATCCTGGGCGATGCGCACGCCGGGATAGTCCAACGCCGCGCCCTGGGTCTTTCGGATGGGCGACTGGATGATTGCGAATCTCTCGATGAGATCCAATCGCTCCTGACGCAACGAGTCCAGCTCCTCCGTTCTCGCACTCGTCTCCCCGCCGGTACAGCCGGAACCGACCAGCAGACTGACGATCGCAAGGAGCGTGGTGCCAAGGGTGCTCCGGAATGGCTTTATGGCGAACATACTGGCGATCACGGGGTTCCTCCGGTGAGTCTCAACTCTTGTACGGGTCGCGCGAACGGCGCAACGTGCCTTCGAAGCTGGCGGCCGGTCAACCCGGACCCCATTCCGGCAACAACGGATCGCGGTATTGTCCACGAATCAGTTTCAGCTTCGGTTGCCATTCTCGCCAACCGGAGACCAGCCCGCGGCGATCGTCGAACTCGCCGAGGGTGTCGAATCCGGGCGTCGCTGGCAGACCCTGCTCGGCGTGACCGGCAGCGGGAAGACGGTTACGATGGCGGGCGTCATCCAGGAAACGGGCCGGCCCACCCTGGTCATGAGTCACAACAAGACGCTGGCCGCCCAGCTGTACGGCGAATTGCGCCAGTTCTTCCCCGCGAACGCCGTCGAGTTCTTCATCTCGTACTACGACTACTATCAGCCGGAGGCATACGTCCCCCGCACGGACACCTATATCGAAAAGGACTCGTCGATCAATGAGGACATCGACCGTCTCCGCCTGAGAGCGACCTCGGCGCTCATGGAGCGCCGGGACGTGATCGTCGTCGCCTCGGTGTCCGCGATCTACGGTCTCGGGGACCCGCGCGCGTACCGGCAGATGATGCTCACACTCGGTCGCGGCAGGACGATGACCCGCCGGGACATACTCTCCGGACTGGTCTCGATCCAGTACCGCCGCAACGATCTCGATCTGAGGCGCGGTACGTTCCGCGTGCGGGGAGATGTGATCGAGGTACTGCCCGCCTACGAGGAACAGGCGGTGCGTATCGAGCTGTTCGGAGACGAGATCGAGCGGATCGCGAAAATCGATCCACTCACCGGTCGAACGATCACCGAGCTTGACCAGGCGGCCATCTTCCCGGCGACCCACTACGCGATCGAACCGGATCGACTGGAAAGAGCGATCGACGGCATCCTCACCGAGCTCGAGGAGCGCCTGTTCGAGCTGAGAAAGGGCGGCAGGTTGCTCGAGGCACAGCGGCTTGAGAGCCGCACTCGCTTCGACGTCGAGATGCTGCGGGAAGTAGGTCTCTGTCCTGGGATCGAAAACTACTCCCGATACTTCGATGGACGGGAGCCCGGTGAGCGGCCGTACTGCCTGCTCGACTATTTCCCGGACGACTACCTGGTGATCGTGGACGAGTCGCACGTCTCGATTCCGCAGATCGGTGCTATGTACAAGGGAGACCGGAGTCGCAAGCTGACGCTGGTGGAACACGGCTTTCGCCTTCCGTCGGCCCTGGACAACCGGCCGCTCGAGTTCGATGAGTGGGAGGAGCTGGTCCCGGCAGTCATGTTCCTGAGCGCCACTCCGGCGGCGTACGAGCTCCAGAAGTCAGGCGGTGTCGTCACGGAGCAGCTGATCCGACCGACGGGCCTGCTCGATCCGCGCGTCGAGGTAAGGCCCGTTGCTACGCAGGTGGACGACCTGCTGGAAGAAATTCGCGCCAGGGCGAGTAAAGGCGAGCGGGTACTCGTCACGACACTCACGAAGCGGATGTCGGAAGACCTCACGGACTTCCTCGCGGCCCGCGGGGTTCGGGTCCGCTACATGCACAGCGACATCAACTCGATAGAGCGAGTGGAGATTCTCCGGGACCTCCGCCTGGGAAACTTCGACGTACTGGTCGGAATCAACTTGCTCCGGGAAGGTCTCGATCTGCCGGAG
>JAENXO010000138.1 GCA_016649455.1 Gemmatimonadota bacterium
CTACGTGGAGCGACTCGGCGGCCCGCCGGTCAAGGCCGAGTGGACAGGGAAGAAGAGACCCCGGCGGGCATGGAACAGGCTCGAGAAGACGCGGCTCGTCAGAATCGAGCGCTTCGAATACGCTGGGGTCGAAGAGACATACGACCTCGAAGTGGAAGGGCCGTATCATAATTTCGTGGCCAACGGCATCATCACGCACAATTCGGTGAACGAATACAGCGGCCGGTACAGTCTCATGCCGCTTCTGTTCTATCGACCGGAGTACGAGCAGTTCGCTCTGCAGACCGAATCGAACCGC
Source organism: Gemmatimonadota bacterium (assembly GCA_016649455.1). Lineage (GTDB taxonomy): Bacteria > Gemmatimonadota > Gemmatimonadetes > Palauibacterales > Palauibacteraceae > Carthagonibacter. The sequence continues at coordinate 299 of JAENXO010000138.1, forward strand.
CAGGGGCGCGACACGACATCGGCTGACCGGCAAGTCTATGATCGAGCGGTCGGCTGGTGGGAGGAGACGCGCGAGCGCTCGAGCGACACCTACGGATGGCTGGTGGAGAACGACGTGGCGCGGGAGCTGGCCCGGATCGATCTGCCGTTGTCCACCTATACGCAGTGGTACTGGAAGATCGATCTCCACAACCTGATGCACTTCCTCACGCTGCGCGTCGATTCTCATGCCCAGTGGGAAATCCGTCGCTACGGGGAAGTTATGGCCGGCATGTTGAAGCGACTCGCTCCGCTCAGCTACGAGGCGTGGATCGACTATCAGGTCTGCGGAACCCGGGTGGGTCGCAGTGAGCTCGAGATCCTGCGAGGGCTGGTTGCTGTCAACGCCGGCGGGGATGGTCTCGCGGCCCGTCAAGGTGCGGAGATCGGCTCCGACGAAATGAAGAAACTGGGGCTCTCGGGCCGGGAAATCCGCGAGTTGATCGATAAGCTCGATGCCGGGAAGCTCGTTGACTTCGAACTGGAAATCGGGCAAATGCTGCCGGCCGGGGAGTTCGAATCACGCATGCGCGAGGCGGTTCCGGGCGACTACGACTGATACTCGACGGCACTTTCGGGGTCGTTCTTCGTAGAAACCTGTGATCGGCCAGGATGTGGCTCCGGGCCGATCAGGCCCGCAGGGGCGGACCTTGCCTGGAGGAAGTGGGTGGGGAATCGCGGGGAGGGAGCGGTCATGGTCGGAACGGGTTCAGCGAGATGCCGGGGCAGCAGAACCCTGGCACCCAGATATCATCCGACTCTCGCCGGCAGTCTATTCATCGCACTGCTTGGGCTGGGGATCCCCACTCCCCACGGCGGTTTCGCGACTGCACAGAACGCTGGCACGCCGGCTCAAGACGGCTTTTCCGAGCTCGAGAGAAGCGCAGGCCGGAGGAGCGGCGGGCCATTCCCGTTCGACTATCAGCAACTCGTTTTCTTTCCCGTTGGCGATGATGAAGTGGATCTGTGGGCCGCCGTGAGCGTTCATGCCGGTCGGGTGCGAGGTGTATTTCAGGGAGGCTGGAAGTACGAACTGGAGATGACGTTCACGTTGCTGCGGGATGGCCAGGAGGTCGCTCGCGACGAATCCCGGGTGAAGCACACTCTGAGCGCGTTGATCCCCCCGCGTACGTCTGATGGATTTCCGCTTCAGACGAGTGTACGGGTACCTCCAGGTCGCTACGACTACCGGATCGAAGTGCGGGATCTCAACTGGGAGGGAGACCGGTCGTTGAACGTCAAGGAAGGTGAGGTGATGGTGCCTCGGTTTGACTCCTCCCGACCCTTCATCAGTTCGGTGGCCATAGCTGCGGACTCAGGTGGAAGCTGGAGCCCGGCCATCGGAGTCGAATTGAAGCTCAATGCCGCGAGGATGATACAGACCGATGCCCGCCCATTCGTATACTTCGAGGTATACGGTCTGACGCCCGGTGGAACATTTCGAGGCGATGTTCGTCTCGTTTCCACATGGAAATCAGAGGGAACGGGAGTGACCTTCGACGGGGTTCGTCAGCCATTCCAACTGCAATTCCGGGGGACCGCCCCCGAGGACCCGGACAGGCCGGTCCGGTCCGTCCTGCGACTCGAAATGAAGGATACGAGACCCGGCCCATACGAGGTCCAGGTCCGTTTCACCGATATCGAAACTGGAGAGAAAAGCGAGACCCGGAAAACACAGGTCCGGGTTCGGGAGCCCCAGGACCGAGGATCTCAGCAGGAAATCACGGAAGTCGGAACGGGTGACACGGGAGGAAGTCGATGATGCGATCGGGAGACCTGGACGGGAGTTTCGTAACGCGCCTGTTCCGCGGGTTGCTCGTGAGTGGCCTGGCCTGTGTGCTGGGGGCAGGTACCGCGAGTGAATTGCCTGCTCAGACGATGCCCGGACCCGTGTACTTCGAGCTCGGTAACGCAGGCCACGAGAATCTGGCCAAGCAGATCTCCAAGAGACTGGAGCTGCGAGCGGACCCAGGGAGCGATGATGTCGAAAAGCTGCTCGAGCAGTGGGAGCGGGAGACGGGCGGGCCCGTGACCGGCTGGGATTGGGTGGCGGTCGATCGATTGTGGATCCGCGCGGCGAACCCGGTGGCCGCGGACTCGGCGTTGCAGAGGGCCCGGGAAGCGGGAGGCGTGCCGGAAGCCATCCTGCTTCTCGATCAGGCCAGGATCGCATTCCAGACCAACGACCCGGACCTGGCTGAGCAGGCGTACTGGGCGGGCTGCGGCGCATCGAACGAAGCGGCGGCGCTCGAATACTGGCTCGACATCGAGCCGCTGGCCACGCCGGAAGAATCAGCCGAGTGGGACAGGTTCAGGCGGCTGCCCGTTCCGGCACGTGACATGTGTCAGTTTCTTCGGAAATTCTGGGCCGAGCGATCGCTCGCTTCCGGGCTTCCCGTCGGATCCCGCATGAGTCTGCACTACGCACGCCTCAGGTACGCCCTCGACAACTACAGCCGCCGGGGAGGGAAGAAGGGACCTTCGTTCACTACCCGGCTGGGCCGTCCGCAAGACGCGATGTTTGACGATCGCGGTCTGTTGTATGTCCGGCTCGGAGATCCGGACCGGCTCACTTCGTTTGCGGGCAACCCGTCGATTCAATCAGACCTGGTCAGCGCGGAGTGTTACCAGCCGAACGAGAGCTGGGCCTACGATTTTCCGGAGGGCACTCGCGTCTTCCACCTCAGCGCGTCTGGTGGGACGGACGACTACTGGATGGTGGAAAACCTGGCGGCGGTATATCGTTGCGGAAACCCCCGTGCGGGGGCGAGTGGCAACGCGTCAGTCGCGCGCCTCACACCGGTAAACGAGAATCGATACGTTCCGATCGGGATGGCCGCAGCCCTGGTACTGACCGATCTCTACAGGTCTCGCCAGGGGCTGGATACACGGTACGCACAGGCGGCGCAGCGGATGTACGACCCGGCCGCGGAGTACACGCTGAACTCGGTAGGGGGGAAGGCCCTCGAGGCTTCGAAAGTGCTGCAGGAGGAGCGGGAAGTGACGTTGGCGGACGGGACATTCATGGTGTCTTCCGTTCCGGGACGACCGAGAGTCAGGACCGACGCGCGCCTGTTGGTCGAAGAGCTCCAGTTCCGGGGCTCGAGCCCTGATGAAAGCCGTGTCTGGCTCAATGCCGTCGTCGAGGCGGCCGAGCTGCAACCGGTGGTGGAGCCCGGTGGAGGGTTCCGATATCGGGTCGCTGCCCGATGGTTGCTCGTGGACGACCTGGGAGAGTTGCGGCGCGTTCAGTCAGAGTTCGAGACGGTCACGCCCCGGGTATTGGGAAGGGACGAGAGTCTTCCAATCCGCCTGTCGATCGATCTCCCACCGGGTCAGCACCGCTACAATTTCATCGTGCGTGACGCAGTTGATCCGGTCGCCGACGAGGATCCCGTGGGCAATTTCTATCGAGGCGAGATTCTCGTCCGGCAATTCGCCGTGGCGATTCCTGATCTGTCGGACGTGGCGGTCTCGGCCGACTCGGGCGGCAAGTGGTCGCCGATCGGCCCGGAATCGTCTGTTGTCGGCATCCGGCCGAGCCCTGCCCACACAACGGGTCCGGACGGCATAGCCTTCGTCTACTTCGAGACCTACGGTCTGACGCCGGGTAGTCCCTATTCGACCACGGTGCAGCTGGAGCCGATCGACGGCGGAGGGGATACGTTTGATCTCTCCTTCCCGGGAGACGCGCCGCTCGAACCGGGCCCGCGGGTCGGAAGGATTCTTCGCCTCGACCTCAGCGACACCGACCCCGGGTCGTACAGGATGCTGGTGACCGTCGTGGACGGAACGACCGGCGAGCGCACGCTACCGTTCGAGACGGAGGTCATAGTTCGCGGGACTCGCAACTGAGTCCATGGGCGCCAATCGCGCCGCGCGCACTATTCGGTTGCTGATCGTCGGGGTCGTTCTGCCCTGTGCGATCCCTCGATCGGCAAATACTCAGACCATGCCCGGTCCGGTATATCACTCCCTGCTCGATCAGGGGGCTGCCAGCTTCGCGGGCAGACTCGACAGGCAGTTCGAACCGGCGTCTGATCCTGATCGGGATGACGTGGAGGGAGTCCTGCGGCGGTGGCGTGAAGCGACGGGCGGACCGAGCAGCGACTGGGACTGGCTCGCGGTCACACGCTTGTGGCTGCGGGCCGGAGATGCCGACCGGGCCGCCGATGCGCTACAGCGGGTCGGTGACGCAGTGCCTGAACCGTTCCGTCTACTCGAACGCGCCCGTATCGGATTCCTGGCCGGAGATCCGGAGGCCTCCTCCGCGTATTGGGGCGCGTGCGCAGTCGCCACTGAGGAATCCGCTCTCGAAGCCTGGCTCGACCTCGTTTCACTCGCAACTCCCGACGAGTTGGAGGAGTGGAACCGGTTCCGCCCCCTCCCCGCGGCGCAGCGTAATGACTGCGCGTTCTTGCGTCGATTCCTGAGCCGACGGGCGATCGCCTCCGGACAGTCCGCCGAGGAGCGGTTGGGCCTGCATTACGCACGCCTCCGCTTTGCCCGCGAGAAGTACGGGCGACGCGGTAAGGAAACCGGAACGACGATCATCCGCCACGGCCTTCCGGTGAAGCCGGCGTTCGACGACCGTGGACTGCTGCACGTGCGCATGGGGCAACCCGACCGGACCACGGCATACCAGTCCGGCCCCTGTTACGAACCCAACGTGACATGGGCTTACGACGACCCGGACGGAATCCGGCTGTTTCACCTGTCTCCGCTCGGTGGGACCGACGATTGGTGGCTGATCGAGAACCTGGCCAGCGTATTCCGCTGTCCTGTCGATCCGGCTACAGGGCGGGTGGACATGACCCGGAATCCGATGGTGGCGCTGCCTCCCATCCTCCCGCTGATCCCTCCCTGGTTTCTGATCGATCTTTACAACTCGAGGGGAGCGCTCGACCCCGAGTATGCCCGCATGGCCAGCCGGTTCGACCGGCTCCGGACAGTCGAGCAGTTGCAGGTCGAGCGAGACATGACCGTCGCCGATGCGCGGCTTCTGATCGAGCAGGTACCGGAACGGCCCGACCTGGACTTCGATCTCCAGTTCGACCGGGAATGGATCCAGTTCCGGTCGCCCCGCCCGGCTACTACCCTGGTCTGGGCGAACGCGGAGCTTCCGAGTGAGGATTTGCGGAAGGCTGCCATTGATCGGAGGAGCGAAACGGTCGAAGTGGTTGTCTCATTGCTCGACGAGTCCGGTAGTCGCCTGAAGACCATTCCCGTCAGCTTCGATGTCGAGATTCCGCCCGACGACTCTTCTCAGAGCGTGCTGGGCATTCGCGTCCCGGTCGAATTGTCCCCGGGTCGATACCAGACTCTGTTCCAGATCCGAGTCCCGGGCGACGACGATGGTCAGCGGCCGCACGGGAATTTCGTGCGAGACAGCCTGGTCGTGCGCGACTTCGGAGGGACGATTCCGCTGCTGTCGGACGTCGCCGTCTCCGCGGACTCGGGAGGCGCCTGGCAGCCACGACCTGGACTCAACCTTCGGCCATCCCCCGCCCACCGCAGTGGCCCGGACGGCCTGGCGTGGATCTACCTGGAGGCCTACAACCTTACGCCGGGGGGGGATTTCACCGCGCGGGTGAGACTGGACAGGGACGATACCGGGGGCGGCGAAACGCCGGACTTTCAGCAGGAGTACGTCGGGACGGCAGCCAGGGGTGCGCGCATCGTAACGCCGATGGTCCTGCGCCTGGACCTCGGAGAGACCGAGCCCGGGTCGTATGCTCTGCGAGTGAGCGTAACGGACGTCGCAACCGGTTCGCGCACCCTGGACTCGCCGGCGAGTCTCGAAGTGTCGAGACGACCCTGATCCACCATGGGTCGAGAAGTCTCTTAGCCGACCCGGACTCCTATTCGGCCTCCAGTTCCAGTTCGACCTGGTCCAGCGAGTCCGTCACTTCCACCGGCGCTGCGGCGAGGCGATCGGCCGCGAGCGGTTCATCAGCCGGAGTCTCCGGATCGGACACGGGAGCCGAACGGAGCGGGTAAACACCGGTGATCGGTCCGGATCGTTTTGCAACCGCGGGGATTCGAACACTTGCGCCACGTCGGGCCTTTTCCCGAATCAAATCGGCATCCAAGGGCACGATTTCCGCGCCCGCGATCTCGAGCATCAGGAAATCGCCAGGGTGGGTCTCCAGCACTCCCACGAGGTCTCCCGAGGTGCCTCGTTCCGGGAGGATGGCAATTCCCTTACCTGCCCGGCCCTGTCGTCGCACTTCGGTGAACGGAACCCGTTTCGCGTGGCCGTTTGCAGTCGCAACCACGAGTGACGCATCCCGCCGGGGGAGCAGGGCACTGACGAGGGTGTCTTCGGAATCGATTTCGATTCCCCGGACACCACGCGCCGATCGCCCCATTGGCCGGACTTCATCTTCGCCGAATCGAATTACCTGACCGCGGCGCGTTGCCAGGAGCACGTCCCCCAGCCCCCTGGTCAGGTGCACGGCGAGAACCTCGTCACCCGACCCGAGACCGGTCGCCCGGATCCCTCCCCCCCGCACGTTCGAATATTCTTCGAGCGCTGTTCGCTTCACCTGCCCCTGCGCCGTGACGACGAGCACGAATCTGTCGGGCTCGAACTCGGTAACCGGAAGCACGGCCACTACACGGTCA
>JAENXO010000334.1 GCA_016649455.1 Gemmatimonadota bacterium
CGCAGCGCCCGCAGCAACTCCGGCGCGTAGAGATCGGCACGGGGGGTGTGACGAGTGACAGCGACCTGCCGACTGACAGCTACCTGCCGAGCAAACTGGACCATCGAGCGACCTCCTGATTCTGACCATCGGCGGTGGACCCGGCACCGGTCGCGAGCCTCCACCAGCTCATACCGAACATACACCGAATATAACATCGGTTTTTCAACGCCCGAGGATGCACCGAGAGGCACGACACGAGGCCAACAGGTCGAGAACATCAGGTCACAGGCGAACGGCCCACAGGAAGCGAATCGGAGGGATCAGAAGCCAGATGCGGAACCGGTCCCGGACATGCGCGGAGTGGTCCTCCCGAAACCTGTCAAGGGCTCGGATGTAACAACGCGAAACCAGGTTCACACGCTTCCATCCGTGGTCGAATGCGTCCCGAGACACTGCGTGCCCGCTTCCTCCCGGGGCCAGAAATCGTGGTGCCGCGACACGTTTCCGCGGTAACGCTTAACGAAGCGGATCTCGCGCGTTGCCTGATTCCGAACCCCCGCTTATACTTCTAGGCTCTCGGATTCCCGGGTCGCGGAGCGCGGCCCGGCGTCCGACGGACGCGACCGCGGTAACGCGACGGCGCGTTTTTTTGATTTTCGGGGACGATTGCGTCCGACGGTCGTAGAGCGCGGGAGAGAGAGCCAGCCGGATGTTCGAGCAACTGGGCGAGCGCCTGGACGGCGTATTTCGCGGGTTCCGCAGCAGAGGGGTTCTGACGGCCCCGATGCTCCGGGAAGGACTGCGCGAAGTTCGTCGGGCGCTGCTCGAGGCGGACGTGAATTTCCACGTTGCCCGGGACTTCCTGAAGCGTGTCGAAGAGCGCGCTGTCGGCGAGGACGTTCTGAAGTCGGTCAAGCCCGGCGAGCAGGTCGTGAAGATCGTACACGACGAGCTCATCGAGGTGCTGGGCGGCGAAGCGGCAGCGGAGCTTCGGGAAGCGACCGTTCCGCCGACCGTCGTGATGCTTGTAGGGCTGCAGGGCTCCGGTAAGACGACAACTGCCGGAAAACTGGCGCTGCGTCTGTCCCGGGACGGACGACGGCCGCTGCTCGTGGCCTGCGATCCGTATCGCCCGGCGGCGGGAGACCAACTCGCGACCCTCGGGGCGTCGATCGACGTTCCGGTGGTGAACGAGCCGGGACAGACGGACGTGGTCGCAACCGCAACCCGGGCCGTGGATACGGCGCGTCGCGAAGGCCGCACCCACGTGCTGCTGGACACGGCCGGTCGGCTGCAGGCGGATACCGAGCTAATGGACGAGCTCGCGCGGCTGAAGGACGAGGTCGGCCCGAACGAGGTCCTGTTCGTGGCGGACGGCATGACGGGGCAGGAAGCCGTGCGGATTGCGGAGGGATTCAACGACGCGGTAGGGATCACGGGCGTGGTCCTGACCAAGATGGACGGCGATGCCCGTGGCGGCGCCGCACTGTCGATTCACGGTGTGATCGGCGTTCCGGTCAAGTTCGTCGGCGTCGGCGAGAAGCTCGAAGACCTGACCGTTTTCGATCCGAAGCGTATGGCGGGCCGGATCCTCCAGATGGGGGATATCGTCGGGCTGGTCGAGAAGGCACAGCAGACGATCGACCTGGAAACGGGGCAGCGGTTCGAAAAGAAGGTGCTCGGAGGCGAAGAGTTCGACCTCGAGGACTTTCTGCAGGCGATGCAGCAGATCCAGAAGATGGGTCCACTGGAAGGCCTGCTGAAGATGATTCCGGGCGTGAAGCCGAAGATGCTGGAGGGGGTCGAAGTGGATCCCAAACGCATCCGGCACATGGAAGCGATCGTGCTGTCCATGACCCCGGAGGAGCGGAAGCGACCCGACATGATGAACGGGTCGCGCCGGGCGAGAGTCGCCCGGGGCTCGGGCAGACCGGTGCACGAAGTGAACCGGCTGCTGAAGCAGTTCAAGGAAATGCGGAAGACGATGAAGCAGATGCGGAAGCTCGCGCCTCGCCTCGCGGCGAGCGGCGGAGGGCTCGACGGTCTGCTTGGCTGAGTCTTCCGGACGATTCGAGACCGGCCCGACGGGAATCCGTCGGAAGCACCGGTCCGGCAGGCGGTACGGCGAAAGCCCGGAAAAGGACGACGGACAGTAATGCCCACGATGATTCGACTTCAGCGCACCGGCCGGAAGGCACAGGCCTCGTTTCGTATCGTCGTCTCGGATTCCGCCGAGCAGCGTGATGGCCCGGCAATCGAGACGATCGGTACCTACAACCCGCGAACCCGGCCGTCGCTGATCCGGCTGGACGCCGCCGCAGCCCTCAACTGGCTGCACGAAGGCGCCCAACCGAGCGATACGGTGGTCTCGATCTTCCGGAAGACCGGGGTGTGGGAGAAGTACAAGGCCGGCACCACGGCGGATGCACTCGAGGAGACCGTAATCGAGCTCGGGCCGCCCGAGGGCGAGCGCGGGACTTCGCGACGGGCCGCGATTGCTGCCGATGCGCAGAAAGAAGCCGTAAAGCGGCGCGTCGAGGAGAAGGCCGCCGCCGAGGCATCCGCGAAGAAGGCTGCCGCGGACGCGAAGAAGAAGGCGGCGGAAGAGGCTGAGCAGGCAGCGGCCGAAGCTGAGGCTGCGCCGGCCGAGGAGGCCGAGGAAGCAGTTGAGGCCGAGGCGGAGACCGCTGAGGAGCCGGTTGCGGAGGTCGCAGCCGAGGAACCGGTCGCCGAGGCCGAGCCCGAAGCTGAGCCTGAGGCGGAAGCTGCCGTCGAGGAGCCGGTTGCCGAGGTCGAGCCCGAAGCTGAGCCCGAGGTTGTGGCCGCCGCCGAGGAGCCTGTCGCCGAGGTCGAGCCCGAAGCAGAAGCCGCGGCAGAAGAGCCGGTTGCCGAAGCAGAGGCCGAGCCCGCGGCGGAAGCTGAGCCCGAGGCCGCCGACGAAGAGGCTTCCGAGGAGAAGAAGTAGGGGGCCTGGCCCCCGCTCTCTACTCGCAGAACGAAGCGGGACCTGTGGACGCGATCGTGGTTGCGCGCCTGTTGAAGGCGCACGGGATGGACGGAGAGGTCCTGGCCAGCATCGACACCGGAGACCCGGAGTTCGTATTCGTGCCGGGCCGCGAATTCGGATTCGCGGAACCAACCGGCAGCCAGATTCGGAGCCTGACGCTGGAGACCGCCCGGCCGCACAAGGGCGGATATCTGCTCCGGTTCCGGGAGATCGGCGGCCGCGAGGCGGTGGATGCGGTTCGCGGACGGGAGATCACGGTCCCGCCCGACGCAGTGCGGCCGCTGGAGGAGAACGAGTTCTTCCTCCACGACCTCGTCGGGCTCGAAGCCTGGCGGGAAGGAGGAGAGCAGATCGGCGCCGTGAGCGAGGTCTATGAACTCGGCGGGCGCATTCTCCTCGGAGTGGAAGTGCAGGGACACGAGAGGCTCGTCCCGTTTCGGCCTGAACTGGTGCGAAGTGTGGATCGCGAGTCCGGCCGGGTCTGGATCGACCCGCCTCCCGGACTGCTCGAGCTGTAGGTAGTCGGTCGAGGAGGGGGGAGATCGTGCTGATCAACGTGGTGACGATCTTCCCGGCCTTCTTCGAAGAGCCGCTCCGGACGAGCATTCCCGGGCGGGCGGCGACGGCGGGCATCGCCGAGTATCGCGTGGTCGATCTGCGGGACTTTACGCACGACCGACACCGCACGGTGGATGA
>JAENXO010000458.1 GCA_016649455.1 Gemmatimonadota bacterium
TCCCGAACCGTGTCCGAGCAGAACCCGGTCGCCTTCGCCGGTCGGAACCGGACAGCTCAGACCGACGCTCGCCAGAGAGCCGGCATCGGGCCCGTTCGCGCCATTCGGCCCGCTCAAGACCGGGTCTCCGTGGACTGCTCGGCGAATTCTTCGCCGCCACCGTCGCCTCCCCGGTACCGGGCGTAAGACCAGTAAGCCGCACATGCTCCCTCAGACGATACCATTGGCGCGCCGAGCGGATTCTCGGGTGTACAGGTCGTTCCGAATTCGGCACACTCGATCGGCTTGATCCGGCCACGCAGTACATCGCCGGCGCGGCATTCGGCCGGTTCTGTCGCGCGGATTCCGTGCAGATCGAACTTCTGTTCCGCATCCCAGGCGGCGAATTCGTCGCGCAGACCGAGACCGCTCATCGGGATCTCGCCGATGCCGCGCCACTGACGGTCCACGAGCTGGAAAACCTGGCCTACGATGTCGCGCGCCTGCCGATTCCCGTCGCGGCGCACGGACCTGGCATACTGGTTCTCGACCTGGGCGCGCCCCTCCTCGAGCTGTTTGACCGCCATCCAGATGCCTTCCAGGATGTCCACCGGCTCGAATCCCGTCACCACGATCGGGACCTGGTACCGATCGGCGATCGGTTCGTACTCACTCCAGCCCATTACCGTGCACACGTGCCCGGCAGCGAGAAATCCCTGTACCCGGTTGTCGGATGACTCGAGGATCGCTGTCATCGCCGGCGGCACGGTCACGTGCGACACCAGCACGCTGAAGTTCTTGATCCCCAGCTCCCTCGCCTGCCAAACGGCCATCGCGTTCGCCGGGGCCGTGGTCTCGAATCCCACCGCGAAGAACACGACCTCCCGGTCGGGATTGGCGCGGGCCAGTTCCAGCGCGTCGAGAGGCGAGTACACGACCCGTACCTCTCCGCCCTGCGCCCGGACCTGGAACAGGTCGCAGTCGCTTCCGGGTACTCTGAGCATGTCGCCGAACGACGTGAAAATCACTTCGGGCCGGCTGGCGAGGTGCAACGCCCGGTCGATCTGCTCCAGCGGGGTGACGCATACCGGACAGCCCGGCCCGTGGATCATCTCCACCGAGTCGCCGAGCACATCCAGAATCCCCTGCTTGACGATCGTGTGGGTCTGTCCACCGCATACTTCCATCAACGTCCAGGGACGCGTCGAGAGCGCGCGAATCCGACTCACGAGCGAGGTCGCAAGCGCTGGATCCCTGTACTCGCTCAGGAACTTCATCACGGGGATCCGTCCCCGACCCGGTCCGCGAGTTCCGCGGAATCGGATACGACCCCGGGCGGGCGGCCCGAGCCGATCTCCGACATCCATTCCAGTTCGTCGAGCTGGTCGAGTTCCTTGAGCGCCTCGTAGGTGCGGAGCGCCTCATCCTCGTCGACCAGTGAAATCGCGAACCCGACGTGCACGATCGCGTAGTTTCCCACCTCGACTTCGTCCGCGACGTAGGCGAGGCAGACCTCGCGTCGGACTCCTCCGAAATCGACGATGCCCATCGGCAGGCCCTCCGCCCCATACATCTCGACGACCTGGCCCGGGATCCCGAGACACATCTCGCTACCTCCCCTGTTGATTCATGCGACCGGCGGCCACCGCCGCCTGGCCATAGCTGATCGCGCCGTCGTTCGGCCCCAGCTGGCGCGGCAGCAGAACATCGAGTCCCCGTTCGCGAAGACCGTCGCGGATCAACGGGACCAGGAGCGCGTTCTGGAACGTGCCCCCTCCGAGTGCCACCGTATCGATCCCTTCCTCTGCCGCTACTTCACAAGCGGTGCGAACCGCCCGCTCGGCCACCGCCAGGTGAAAGGCTGCCGCGAGCATCGCCGGATTCCCTCCGTCGAGGAACGCCCGGCCCAGCGCCACGAGGAGCGGAACGGGTTCAAGGATCCGCAGTCCGTCGGCGGACCGGCTGCCGGGAAACGGAAGTTCGGGAATCTTGATCTGCTTCGCACGCGCCTTGATCTGATCGCCGGATTCGAATGGCCCCCTGTCCGGGCCGACGAGGACGGACCAGGCCATCGATTCGAGCTCCATCGCCGCCTGCCCCTCGTACAGGGCGACCGACCGCAGGCCGAGAACCGCCGAGGCCGCATCGAACAGCCGCCCCATGGAAGAGGCGAGCGGCGAATTCACTCCGCGGGCTGCCTGCCGCTCGACCAGCTGCAACTCGACCGTCGATACGCCCCCGAATGCCGCCTCGAACGCGTCGGAGTCTCCCGCCGCCAGAGTCCGATAGCCCAGCGCGGCACGCCAGGGACGGCGGGCGGCGAGGTCCCCTCCCGGAAGCGGGGCGTACCGGAGTTGCGCCACCCGCCGGTATCCCGCCAGGTCGGCGACGAGGACTTCCGCACCCCATGTGTGACCGTCGGCTCCGTGCCCGGTGCCATCGAACGCGAGTCCGACCACGAGCCCGGTTCTGCCGTGTTCGGCCGCAACCGCCGCGATATGCGCATGGTGATGCTGTACGCGGACGACCGGCAGGTCCACTGCGCCCGGGCCCGACTCGGCACCCAGCTCCCGGGCGAGCTCTTCCGCCACCCGGGTCGAGA
>JAENXO010000611.1 GCA_016649455.1 Gemmatimonadota bacterium
AGGAAGATCCGTGCCCACACGACCTGCAGGAAACCGAGCTTGACCCGTTCGATCGGCATCGCTGCCCCGAGATCGATCACGACCTCCAGGTCCTGCTCTTCGTACCCCTGCCAGTCGCCGCCCCGGCGGTCGATCGAGCCCGTGATGCCGTCCACCAGGGCCGGATCTCCGCCGCGGGAATACGGCGAGCTGGCCGGCGTCACCACGGTCAGCGGCGCGCCGCGTGCCAGGTGGTCCACCAGATTCTGCTCGGCAAACGTCTCGAACTTCAGGGAGCGTCGTCCGACCGCGGAGGCCATCTCCGCCGTCCACAAGCCGGACCTGGCCAGTTCGCCAGGTTCGGGTCGATCGGCACCCGCTTCGAACGGTCTGAGCAGAAACGTCTGCTCGAGCACCTGCGGCAACAGGGTGTACTCCCGATGGGTCACGGCGCCCCAGCTGTTGTCGCCTCCGACCCCTGTCTGGCGGAAGTCGAGGTGGACGGTGACGAAGTCACGCCGCACGAGATCGATCGTGTGCCGATTTCGCTTCTCCACGCCTTCGTCGAAGTCGTCGAGCGTGTAGAAGTGGGCGCTGAAGTCCACCGTCGGAAGCCCGACCGCGAGGAGCCCGGCACCGGTCTCGTCGGTGAACGCGACCCAGCGCGTGTCGCTTCGATTGCCGTTTTCCTGCGGGCGGGTGTATGGGTAGTAGAGAGAATCCACCGACATCGACCAGCGGCCCACCGCCGCCCCGGTGCGCCGATCCCAGTAGCTCTCGTGCGGCCCGCGGCCGAACCACTCCACCCGATCCAGCGTCGCCGGAAGCGTCAGGCTCATGCCGAAGCGCGGAAGCTCGGGCAGATCCTCCGACCCCGGTTCGAAGCGGTTTTCGACCAGGACATCTCCGCTGCCGAACACCGTATATCGCGTTGCCACGCGTGAGCCGCCGGCGTCGTCGAGGGTGAAGAACGACTCGATGCGTGCAGCCGCCGGGCCTTCCACGTCGGTCGCCGACACCCGGACCGAATCGACAGTCCTGGCCTCGCCGGCCCCTCGCCACATCCGGCTCCGGATCTGCTGATCCGAGCCGTAATCGTTGTCGGTGGGGGCCCGCCAGAACTCGGGCACGGGACCGGTGCTAAGGAGCTCCCGTTCCCGGTAGCGGAACGATCCGATCTCGCCGCGCGCCCGGTCGAAAGATAGCGAGAAGTCCGGGCCGGAAACCACGATCTCGTCGTCCCGTTCCGTCCAGCGGGCGGGGGGCCGGGTCGTGTTGTCGGCTACCTGTGGCCACGGCGGGCCGAGAATCGCGAACTGCTCCCACGCCACCTCGTGCCCGGACGGTACCAGTGGCTCGGCCTCCCGCGTGCGGAACCGCACGGTGAGAAGGTGCTCCGCGCCTGGTGTCGGACGCAGATCGGGCAGGTCGAGCGTCACGCGCCCAACCTCGGACGGTGCGATGTCGAGCGTAGGGATCGTGCCCTCGGCCACGACCCGTCCGTCGGCTGTGACCTCCCAGCTGCCTGCCAGGGACGCGAGCGACTTGAATCCGTACCGGTTTTCGACCTCGATTCCACCGGCCGCAAGGTTGGCCGCGCGGATCGCCACGGGCTGGTACACCTTCTTTACCTCGTGGAGATGCGGCTGCGGCCTGCGGTCGGCCGTGACGAGTCCGTTGAGCAGGAAGTTGCGGTCGCTCGGGGTGTCCGTGCCGAAGTCGCCGCCATACACGAAGTAGCGGGTGCCGTCTTCCGCC
>JAENXO010000265.1 GCA_016649455.1 Gemmatimonadota bacterium
CTCCGCGGAGGAAGCCTCGCATTGCGACGCGCTCGTCGAGTCGGTCCGGGAAGGGACTCCGATGCGGCCCGCGGACTGCCCTGCCGTGCAACGTCTGAAGGATGAGGCGGACGGCTAGCCGAGCCCTGGAGCAGGATCGGTCCCCCCGATCGGCAGGATTACTTGAAAGGTCGCCCCCTCACCCTCCTCACTCGCTACCGTGATGTCTCCGCCGTGTCGGGACACGACCTCCTTGGCGATCGCCAGGCCCAGACCGGAGCCGGCGGCCCGCTTTCCGTTCCCCGTCTGGTAGTAGCGGTCGAAGATCCGGTCCAGCGATGCCGACTCGATCCCGAGGCCCGTATCCGACACCTCGATCACGAGTCCGTCGCGGGAGCCGGTGGCCTGTACGGAGACGCTGCCGCCTGCTTCCGTGAATTTGAACGCGTTTGCCAGAAGATTGCCCAGTACCTCGTTTCGCAACCGGTCTTCGTCCCCGAAGATCGTCGCCGGCGCCGACGGATCCGTGCTGATCTCGAAATGGATGTCCCTCTGCGTTGCGAGCGCCTCGAAGGAGCGCTGCACTCCGAGTAGCAGGTCTGCGAGGTACACTTGCTGCACCCGGAGAGTGAACGCGTGCGCCTCCATGCGGCTCAGGTCCACGAGTTGCCGCACCTGCGTCTCCAGCGCCTCCACCTGTTCATGGATTCCGCGGATGGCCTCCGCCTGCCTTTCGTCCAGCTCGCCGTACAGGCCATCCTCGAGCATCTCGGCGTAGCCGCCGATCACGTTGATCGGCGTCTTGAGGTTATGGCTCGTCTTGCTCACGAATTCCGCCTTGAGCCGATTCAGCTCCGCGAGCTGGTCCGTCATCGACTCGAATGAGCGCGCCAGGTCGCCCAGCTCGTCACGGCGGCCGACTTCGATCGGTGCGCCAGTGTCGAAATCGCCTTCGGCGACGCGATTCATGGCGTACCTCAGCCGTTCGATCGGGCGAGTCACGAGCTGTGTCAGACCGAAACCGAGGATCAGGGCAATCGCGAGCGAACCGACCAGGGCGATCAGAGTGGAGGTCACCGCGGCTGACGCGATGGTCTCCGCGCGGATCGTGGCCTGGGCACTCTGCCGGTCGATCGCGCCGGCCATGACGTCGACGGCCGCGTCCGCGTCGCCGTACAGGTGCCGGATCTCGCCGAAGTAGTCGGTCGCCTCGGCCGCGGCTCCGGACTGGACCAGCTCGTCGATCCGGTACGCAGCCACGTCGAGCTCGTTCAGGGTGCGACCGATCGAGAGATTGGACACGCCGTATTCCGGCGCCGCGCTCCGACGATAGCTCGCACGTGTCTCGGCCAGCGCTTCGAGCATCTGCGTGCGCGTGATCGAATCCCCGGTAACGATGTAGCTGCGTTGGAGCCGATCGGCTTCGGCCAGGGCAGCTCTGAGCTCTCCGACTGCAACGCGCGACGCAGCGTGACGGTCGTGCAGCTCGAATGCGATGTCCCGCACGGCCTGGAGCCGCCCGATGCTGTAGATCGCGGGACCGGCGAGCAGCACCGTGACGCCGAACAGGGCAAACAGCAACTGCCTCCGGACCGTCAGCGGTGGAAGCGAGATCGAAGAATGGTCGCTCATGGCCTCAGCGTCTCCCGTACCCGGTCCAGTTCCGCCTGCAGCGCCTCGACCGTCTGCTCCAGCTCGCTTACTCGGCCCGAAAGCGAAGGCGCGGAGAGCTCCGGGATCTCCGCTGGCTCTCTCCAGTCCGGCACGGTGGGATCCTTCCCGCACTCGTCCGGCAGATTGTCCGGATCGGCGGACGGGAACATGGGATCGTCCTCCTCGACGCTGCCCCCAAGATTTCGGGCAACGAGGTAGGTGGTGGTCGCGACCTGTTCCGCCCAGGCCGACCGGTAAGGCTGGCTCAGGTAGGCATGCGCAAGCTGCGCGGCGAAGTCCGGATCGGAGTGCTCCGGATCGAGGGCATCCGTCATGAGGGAAATCGCGACTCTCTCTCCGAGGATCGATGTCCCGCAATACTCCAGCACCTGGATCAGCTCCTCGCGTCCTAATGCGCGGTCACCCCGCTCGAGCGCTGCCAGTGCGTCGGTGTACTGTTCGGGCGCCGATCTCTGCTCGGCACCGGGTGGAGGGGCGGAGGCGCAGCCGACGAGGCCCGTTACCCCCAAAAGGAAAGCACACACCCAGGTCCTCGACGTCCTCATTCGCCTCAATCCTCGTCTATGTGGAGAGTGTCGGAAGCCGTGCCTGCAGGCATCCGACCGTGGATGCGCAGAAACGCCCGGGCGACGGTCGGGTCGAACTTGGTGCCGGCGAGATTCTCGACCTCGTCCAACGCCTCCTCCGTGGTCCAGGCTCGCTTGTAGACTCGCGCATGAGTGAGCGAGTCGAAGACGTCGATCACGGCGACGATTTTCGCGGCGAGCGGGATCTGCTCTCCCGACAGTCCATCCGGGTATCCGCTTCCGTCCCAGCACTCGTGGTGGTGCAGCGCGATTTGTTCGGCAATCCGCATCATCGGAAACCGGCTTCCGGAAAGGATGGTCGCACCAATCGTCGTGTGCTCGCGCATCACGGCGGTTTCGTCGTGGGTCAGCGAGCCTTGCTTGAGCAGGATGGTGTCAGGCAAGGCAATCTTTCCGACATCGTGCAGGGGAGCGGCCCGCTGGATGTCCTCGACCTGATCGGAAGGCAAGCCCAGGGCTTCGGCCAGCGCGGCACACGCGCGGCCCACTCGGCGCGTGTGTTCGCCGGTAGCGTCGTCCCGGTACTCCGCGGCCAACGCGAGGCGCTCGAGGATCTCGAGGCGGGCCTCCTCCAGCTGCGCCGTGCGCGAGCGCACCCGCTCCTCGAGACGCTCTGCATGCCGCTGCAGCTCGAGCTGCAGGAATCGCGTCTGCAGAAGATTGCCCACTCTGAGCCCGACTTCCACCGGGCTGACGGGCTTGGCGAGGAAATCGCGCGCGCCGCTCGACAGGGCCTTCCGCTTGGTGTCGCGATCGTCATCCGAAGTGATCATCATGACCGGCCGGTAGTCGAAGTCCTCCAGACTTCCCCGAAGACGCTCGAGGACTTCGAATCCGTTCATTTGCGGCATCATCAGGTCGAGCAGGACCAGGTCGGGTGGCAGGATGCGGCACGAGTCGAGGAATTCACGGGGGTCCGTATAGCAGGAAACCTCCGTGTACCCCTCCAGTTCGAGGAGCCGCCGGAGCAGCTCCACGTTGGCCATCTCGTCGTCCACGACGGCTATGTGCGCTCCTATAATGGACTTGGAATCCATGTCACCTTCTCGCAGACTCGTCCGATCCTCCTGCCCGTCGGGCGGGCGGAGGGCTTCACGGTTCCGACTACGAGCAGGATCCGGACCGATCGCAGGAATCGTGGATTCGGACGGGCTTCGATCAGCGAGCGGGAATGCGCAGCACGCCATAAGGCGCGGGCGGAACAGGTCCCTGGTGAATCCTGGACGTCGTCACGTACAGCGCGCCGTCCGGCCCGAACGAGAACGAGTCGGGCCACGCGATCAGCGGGTCCTGCGCCACCACCTCGATCACCCCGTCAGGTCGCAGCACGCGCACGGCATTCTGCTCCAGCGAAGACAGGTAGATCGATCCGTCCGGGCCGGCGATCAGGCCGTCGGACGGTCCCACCTCGGCAACGGCCTCCACGGCGGCGGCGCGCGTTTCAGCTGAAACGTCCTTCTCTAACACAGATAGCGGAACGCGGTACAGGGTACGCGCGGTAAGCGCCTGGTAGTACAGGTATTTGCCGTGCAGTGCGATCCCGTCGGCGTGCACCTGAGGCGGGTTGTCGTCCGACCCCCACGACGTTCCGTCGATCACCACCCTCGTCTCAGTGGCCATGGTGGAGGGGTGCCCGTCCAGCGCGCGGTGGGCCGCGCCCGTCTCCAGGTCGATGATCACCAGACCGCCCGCGCCCGAGTCCGTGATGTAGGCGCGACTTCCGTCCGGCGCGAAGCGCACGTCGTTCAGGTAGCTGTTCGGTTTCACGACTCCGTCGGCCGGGTACTCCGCCAGCTTTCGTCCGTCCCCGTCGAACCGGAACAGGCGGGGTGCGCCGGGCAGGATCGTCCCGAAGCGCGGACGCCCGGTGTCGACCACCCAGATGTCGTCGCCACCCGCCACCACGGACTGCACGGCGACGAAGCGGTTCGTGAAGTCCTCCTCGCCCGGCTCCCAGCTGTTCCAGCCGGCGTCCGGAAACGGGAGCACGCTGCCGTTGTCGCGCAGGGTACCGACCGAGATCGGAACCTCGTCCGACCAGCGCGGAAAGTTCACGTAGATCCGGCCATTCGCGGTCACGCCGATCCCGGTCCACTGGTGCGGCGAGGTGGCGACCAGTTCGATCGGCTTCGGCGATGCAGACTGAGCGTCCACATCGGCCGGAATGAACACCCCGGAGAGAGATGCGAGGAAGGCGAGCGCTTCCGGCAGTGGTTCCATGCTCGCGACCGGGGCCTCGACGTTCTCCGCCGTCGCGGTCTGCTCCTGCGCGGTGTCGCAGGCCGACGCAAAGAGCAGCGGA
>JAENXO010000060.1 GCA_016649455.1 Gemmatimonadota bacterium
ACTCGAAAGATCTCGACCCCGACGGAGCGCAAGGGAGTGCTCGTCGAACGCGGCGCTTCCCAGATCCTCGGAGTTTCCAAGTCGATGCGGGAGGCCGTGGCGAAGGCGCTGAAGGTCGCGCCGACTGACGCATCGGTATTCATCACGGGTGAGAGTGGGACCGGAAAAGAGCTGTTCGCCCAATATATCCACCGAGAGAGCCGGCGATCCCGCCGACCGTTCATGGCCGTAAACTGCGCCGCGCTGCCAGCCGACTTGCTCGAGTCCGAGATGTTCGGTCACAAGCGGGGTGCGTTCACGGGAGCGATCCGCGACAAACCCGGTCTGCTCGAAGTAGCCGATGGGGGATCGTTCTTCCTGGACGAACTGGCGGAAATGCCGATGCCGTTGCAGGCGAAGCTCCTTCGTGTTCTGCAGGACGGTGTTCTGCGACGGGTCGGAAGTGAGAAGGACGACGCCGTGGTGGACGTGCGGTTCATCTCCGCCACGAACCGGGAGCCGGAGCAGGCGCTGGAAGAGGGCGTGCTGCGTCACGACCTGTACTATCGACTGAGGGTGGTTCCGATCCGCCTGCCCGCACTTCGTGAGCGACCGGAAGACATTCCGGTGCTGATCAAGCATTTCGTCACCCACTTCTGGAGACGGCACCAGCTCGAGGGCGAAGAGCCTCCGAGGCTCGGCCGCGGGACTCTGGACCAACTCGTTTCCTACGACTGGCCTGGAAACGTACGCGAACTCCAGAACGTGATCGAAAATCTCGTGGTCCTGTCGGACCCCAACGAAGAGATCCCGCCCGACCGTCTGACGATGCTCGGAACGACGGAGATCGACGGTGAGCGGAGAATTACGGGGATTCCCTCGTTCGACGTAGCACAGCCGTTTCACGATGCGAAACAGGAGCTCGTCGATCGGTTCGAGCGTGAGTACCTGTCACAGCTCGTGGCCCGGACCGAAGGGAACATGTCAGAAGCGGCTCGACAGGCCGGAATCGATCGCACGACACTCTACCGCTTGATGGACAAGCACAATCTGGCGAGAGAAGCGTTTGCATCCTGACAGCCGCAGTGAACGGACGCTCCCTCCTTTGAATGACGAAGGTTCCGGAGGTGGGGGAGACGGAGGAAGGTCGGATCCGGGCCGAAGCTGGAGTCCCGGATCGGCCGTCGAGGGGGCTCCGTCTCGCCTGCAGCCGGTCATGCGAATGCTGGCGCGGGCTCTGGACCCCGACCTGAAACCCGTTTCGGGAGACTCGAATGCAGACGTTCCGACGACCGAGGCGGCTGACCTCTGCCTCGACGACATCGGGGAAGCCCTGGCTCGAATGCGGGCGGGCCTGCTGCGCGATGCAGAAGGACAGGATCCGTCCATACTCGGTCTCCGGGCCCGCAGGCACGCGGACCTCGATGCCGCAGCCCTGGAGGCGGTATCGCAGATCATGGAACGCAACGCGTTCCGCCAGCGCCGATTCCTCCAGGACATTTCCCACGATTTCCGATCACCGCTCAACTCGATCCTCTTCCTTGCCGATGCACTCAAGAGCGAACACAGCGGACCCCTCAACCCGGTGCAGGCGAGGCAGGTCGAAGTCCTGTTCATGGCGGCCGTGACGCTCGTGAAAATGGTCAACGACGTGATCGACTTCGCGCGGCTCGGCAGCAGTACTCCGATGGCCAGTGCACAGATTCCGTTCTCTCTCGAGACCGTCGTGTCGGACGTCCAGAGTCTCGTCGGGCCCCTGGTTTCTCACAACTGCGTCACGCTCGCGATCGATCTGAGGGCGAAGGGTCTCCGCACGGGAGACTCCCAGGTATTGAACCGTGTCCTGTTGAACCTGATCTCCAACGCGATTCACGCGTTGCATGATGGCGGCAGGGTGGAAGTCCTGGTGACCGACCAGGACGACGGGGGCCTGCGGATCATGGTCAGCGATGACGGGCAGGAGGTGCCGATCGAGAAGATCCGGAATGTGCTCGACGCGGACGACCCGTACAGACTGGCCGGCGAGACCCGTGGTTGGACGCACGGACTCGGTCTTTCGATCAGCGCTCGCCTCGTTCGTGCAGCCGGAGGCTCGATCGCGGTCGACACCGCCTCAGAGCGAGGCGCCGTGTTCACCGTGCTGTTGCCGTTCCCCCCGCTCTGACCCGCCGCTCAGCGAACGAGAAACGCCGGAACGGATACAGCCCCGAGGATCTCCTCGGTCCGCGATCCGACGAACAGGTCGTGCAGACGACCATGTCCGAACGCGCCCATGAACAGGCAGTCCGCATTCCACCGCTGAACCGCCTCGGCCACCGCGTCCGCGGGCTCTGCGTCGAGCCGCACGGACTCCCACGCGATGTCGTGGTCGTGACACAGCCGATGGGCGGGCTCGAGCAACGCCTCGCAGTCTTCGTCTCCCGCCACGAGCAGTCGGATCTCGGCTGGAGCGGCACTGCAATAGCGGATCGCCAGATCCAGCGCTCTGGCCGCCGGCTCCCTGCCGTCGTATGCCACCAGGCACACGCGCGGTACGTCCGCAGGCAGCCTCCGCTCCTCGGCCGACGCCCCGTCAGTCTTCCGCGCCAGTTCTGCCGCGAGGATCGGGTGAGGGGAATGACGCAGGACCCTCGCGAGAGTGGATCCGACCGGATGCAGCCCGAACCCCGCGTTTTCGCCCCGGCGCCCCATCACCACGAGGTCGGCGGATGCTGCCCGCGCCAGGATCGATTCCTCGGCGAGACCGACGTCCTCGTAACGTTCGATGGGCTTGATCTCCGCCTGAGTCGCCCGGTCGGCGAACCACGACAGCTCTGTATCACTTCGGTCTCGCCACGCCTGCATCACCTCCGCCCGGAACGGGAGCGGGCTGATTTCCCCCCACAGGGGAGCGAGCGTGTCGACGGCCGATCCCTCGGTGACGCGCGCGTCTATGACGAACTGAGCCGTGACCCGGGAGTCGAAGCGACTCGCGAGGCGAATACCGAGTTCGGCCGCGTTGCGGGAATCTGCGGAGCCGTCGAGCGCGACGAGGATTCGTTCGAACATTGCGACCTCCCGGACGGGAATTATGGGATCATCCGATGGGGAGCGCCTGAACCTGCTCAGGTAAGGTGTTGGCCTCCGTCGACCCGAATGATCTCTCCGGTAACATAGCGGGCGCCAGCGAGATAAAGAACCGCTTCGGCGACGTCCTCGGCCGTTCCGACCCGTCCGAGGACCGTACGGCCCGCGGCCGCCTGCCGGTGTTCCGGTGAGTCCTCGCCCGGCGGAAGGAGAACCGCCCCCGGCGCCACCCCGTTAACCCGGATCGAAGGAGCGAAGGCCCGGGCGAGTCCCCGCGTGATGCTCACCAGTCCGGCCTTCGACGCCACGTAGGGCACGTATCCGGGCCATGCCTCGTTCGCCCCGGTGTCGACGATGTTGATGATCGATCCGCCCGATTCCTCCATCAGCTTCGCCGCTTCGCGGGCGCACAGGAAAGGTGCCCGCAGATTCAGATCGAACACGGAATTCCACTCGTCCGCCGAAACCGTGAGCGGATCGTGACGAGGGAATGCCGCCGCGCTGTTCACCAGCAGCTCGAGCCCCCCCAGTTCCGACTGCACGCTCCTCATCAGCCGGGAGATCTCCTCCGGATCCGACAGGTCTGCCTGGAGGGCCACGCCGCCCGCCCCGGAGCTTTCGAGCAGGCCGACCACCTCCAGCGCCCGTGCCTCGGATTTGCGGAAATGCACGGCCACCCGCCATCCGTCGGCCCCGAGAGCCAGGGCGATCGCTCGTCCGATCCGGACAGCTCCGCCGGTTACGAGCGCTCTCTTCTGGACTGAATCCTGTCTGCTCATCTGACGGCAGCTACTCCGCTCGAATCGGATCTGGCTCTATGTTGCCCTCTGGTGTCAGGCATGTACGCCTTTGACCAGCCCTGTGATATCATATGGTAGGGGCGTGAGAGTCGAGTCGCGAGCGACTCGTCCAACGGCCTTGACGCAACTCGTGGATGAAACTTTTTGTCCCCGAAACCGAACTACATATGGCGGATGCAGGTGACAGGGACGAACCCGAGCCGATCAGGGGCCCGATGAACGAAATTCTGCGCAACGAAATCTGGAGAAAGCTCGACTCTCTCCCGGATGAGAAGGCCTACCAGGTACTGGACTTCATCAACTACCTGCGGTCACAGTATGGAGAGGATGAGGTGCGGGCCTCGGGGATCCAGAAGCTCGGCGAGATGTTCCAGGACACGATGAGGAAGGGGCGAGTCCCGGCAACGGCGATCCGCGAGACGATGAAGGTCATGGGAGCCGCGGACCGCGTGCTCGGTACGTTTCGCGCTGCCGGCAGGGAATTCCTGGTCGAACTCGAGGGATCGAATCGTCCCGAACCGTCCGCCCCGACCAGGAAGAACGGATCCAGCGAGCCGCCCCGATCGCGCGAAATCTCGATCGAATAGGACGAAGGGCTCGACGGCTGTTCGGTACGGAAATGGTTGACTGCCGGAGGGGTGTGGTCTACCCTCTCCTATTCGTGACGAGACCGTTCCGGATGCCATTCGAGCGCATTCTGCCCGAGGCTGGCTCCCACGCGGTTCCGTCTATCCGGCTCAGCGCACTCCAGACGGCTCGATATCGAACATGACCGAACGTTCCTTTCCGGAAGCACTGACGTTCGACGACGTCCTTCTCGTTCCCCGGCGATCTCACGTCCATCCTGCGGAAGTCTCCGTCACTTCGCGCCTGACACGCGGAATCGAACTCTCCGTTCCGCTCGTCGCTGCTGCGATGGACACGGTGACCGAGCACCGGATGGCGATCGCCATGGCCCGGGAAGGTGGGATCGGGATCATCCACAAGAACATGCCGATCGACGGTCAGTGCGGGCAGGTGGACAGGGTAAAGCGCTCCGAGAGCGGCATGATCCTCGATCCGATCACACTCGGACCCGACGCGAGTCTCAGACAGGCCACCGCCATGATGAGGGAGTACTCGATCAGCGGCGTACCGATCGTGGATGCCGATGGAAGACTGGTCGGGATCCTGACGAATCGCGACCTCGTGTTCGAGACCGATCTGGATCGACCGATCAGCCAGGTGATGACCCGCGAAGGCCTCGTCACGGCCCCCGTGGGCACTTCGCTCGAGGAAGCGGAGGAAACTCTGCACCGTCACAAGATCGAGAAACTCCCCGTCGTAGATGAGGAGGGCCGACTGCTCGGTCTGATCACGGTCAAGGACATATTCAAACGCCGGGCTCACCCCAACGCTTCCAAGGACGAGCACGGGCGGCTGCTGGTCGGTGCCGCCGTGGGAGCGTCGCAGGCGGACATGGTCCGTGCCGCGGAGCTGGTGGCCGCGGGCGTGGACGCGCTCGTCATCGACTCGGCTCACGGGCATTCGGATGGCGTGCTCAATGCGATCGAGAGGATTCGAGAGGCCTATCCCGACGTCCAGCTGATTGCCGGAAACGTCGCGACCGCCGACGGCGCCCGGGCGATGGTAGAGCGAGGCGTGGACGCCGTGAAGATCGGTATCGGGCCGGGCTCGATCTGCACCACGCGAGTGGTCACCGGGGTCGGCGTCCCTCAGATCACGGCGATCCTGGAGGCAGTCAAGGGCGCCGGAGACGTCCCGATCATCGCCGACGGCGGAATCAAGCAGTCTGGCGACATCGTGAAGGCCCTCGCGGCCGGCGCATCGACGTGCATGCTGGGCTCGATGCTTGCAGGTGCGGAGGAGAGTCCCGGCGAGTCGTTCCTGCTCGAGGGGCGGAGGTTCAAGCTGATCCGCGGAATGGGCTCGCTCTCCGCGATGGAGGAAGGCTCGGCGGATCGCTATTTTCAGGACGATACGGAGCGACGGAAGCTGGTCCCGGAGGGCATTGAAGGTCGGGTGCCGTACAAGGGGCCGGTCGCCGATACGTTGTTCCAGCTGGTGGGCGGATTGCGCAGCGGCATGGGATATTGCGGCGTGAAGGACGTTGATGAGCTCCGGACCCGGGCGGAGTTCGTGCGCATGACGGCAGGTGGATTGCGGGAATCACATCCGCACGATGTCGTCATTACGCGCGAGGCTCCCAACTATCGGTTGTAGGGCCTTTCAGGTCCCCACAGGAGGCACGGAGTGATGGAATTCGGTATTGAGGCGGGTCGATTCGGGCGCGGAGGTGCCATGGTCCGTCGCGCCCGCGCCGGCGCGTTCCTGCCACTTCTGGTGGCGGTGGCGTGTTCCGGCAAGACCGGTCCCGAAGTCTCGCCCGTGGCATCACTCGCTGAGACCCAGCCCGTCTCGCAGGATCCACCGCAGACGATGGCCGAAGTCGTATTGGAGAGCCTCGACGCATGGCAGACAGATGAATCTCCGGGCTTCCAGGATGACGTCCTGGAGCTCGACGAGGTAAGCCGTCGCGAGTTCTACCATCTGTACGGAAGTGACCCGCTCGGCCTGTCCAGCACTCCGGTCACGGCTGCGAAGTACGAGATCCCGCTCGAGACGAATGAGCACGTCGAACGCTGGATCGAGTTCTTCACCACCGGTGCCGGTCGCACTCGATTTCGGATCTATCTGGAGAGATCCGGTGCTTTCGAGGACATGATCCGGCAGCGCCTGCGCGATGCGGAGATGCCAGAGGACCTGCTCTACCTGGCGATGATCGAGAGCGGAATGAACCCGAACGCCTACAGCCGGGCCAACGCGGTCGGTCTGTGGCAGTTCATCAAGGGCACGGGCCGCCGGTACGACCTGGAAATCGGCTACTGGCTGGACGAGCGTCGGGATCCGTTCAAGGCCACCGACGCTGCGGTTGCCCACCTGGGCGACCTCTACGAAGAGTTCGGCTCCTGGTACCTGGCCGCCGCCGCCTACAACGCGGGTTCCGGACGGGTGAGTCGTGGAATCAAGAAGACCGGATCCTCGGATTTCTGGGACCTGGCGGACGCCCGGGTGTTGCGGAGCGAAACACGCAACTACGTGCCGAAGCTCATCGCCGCGACCATGATCGCGACGAACCCTGAAATGTATGGGTTTACCGACATCGAGCGGGCTCCGCCGCTGGAGTTTGATGTAGTCGATGTCCCGGACGCCACCAGCTTCGATGTCCTCGCGGAGGCGGCGGGCACGACCGAGGATGAGATCCGGCGTCTGAACCCGCAGTACCCGCGGCGCGTGACTCCGCCCGATGGCCCTGCCGAAGTCCGGGTGCCCAAAGGGCAGTCGGCTGCATTCGTAGTTGCGTATGCCCAGGTGCCGCCGTCCGAGCGGGTGACGTGGCTCGAGCACGTGGTAACCAGGGGCCAGACTCTGTCGCATATCGCTGAACGGTACGGCGTTTCGGTCACGGCCATTCGGGCGACCAACAACAACGTGAATCCGAAGCGGCTCCAGATCGGTCAGAAGCTGATCATCCCGCGCTCCGGCAAGGCAACGACACAGCTGGCAAGCGTTGCTCCGGCTCCGGCGCCCGCCAGGCTGGCGGCCGACGGAACGAAGACCGTGACTGTCCGGCGCGGCGACTCGCTATGGACGATCGCGCGGGCCCACGGCGTAAGCACCGGTGAACTCATGACGATGAATAACCTCAAGTCATCCGTGATTCACCCTGGCGATCGTCTGACGGTGGGTCGGTGACGGAGAGTCCATGACGGGGGGTCGATGAAGGGTCGCTTGCGGATCGACCTCCACTCGCACACCTGCTACTCGCCAGACGCGCGGACCACTCCTGCGCAGCTGATCGAACGCGCGGCGGAGATCGGGATCGACAGGGTCGCCGTGACGGATCATGGGGAGATCGAAGGCGCCCTCCGCGCCCAGGCTCTGGATCCCGAACGGATCATCGTCGGTGAAGAAGTCCGCTGCCGGTGTCGCACCGAGCTGATCGGGCTGTTCCTGACCGACAGGATCCCCGAAGGGTTACCGATAGAGTCTGTTGTCGAGCGCATTCGCGATCAGGGTGGCCTCGTCTACGCACCTCATCCATGGGCCTACCTGGTCCGTCCCGGACTACATGCCCGCCGTGCGATTCAATCGGCCGACATCGTGGAAGTGTTCAATTCGAGGGCGTTCTGGGGGCGCTGGAATCGGCTTGCCGCGCAATCGGCGGCCGAATTCGACCGGGTAGCCGCTTCCAGCAGCGACGCACACTTCCCGCACGAGATCGGTCGCGCCTGGACGGCCGTGCCCGCGTTCGGCGGTCCGGAAGAGCTGCTGCAGGCCCTGCGGGGCGCGGAGATCGTGGCCCGCAGGTCAGCGTCTCCCGTCGTGCACATCGCTTCCGTCTCGTGGCGCGCCGCGCGCCGCGTGCCACTTCTTCCGAGGATTCCGCGCGAGGAAACCGCCCCGATCCTCGGCCGCTGAACCGTCAGGCCGTCTGGTGGGCCTTCGTGCCGGGGGCGCGAGGTGGACCGGCGATCGGATAGACGACCGCTTCGCAGGCTTCCTTCATCGCGTTTCTCGGATCCACGACGATGTTCGTATGCCGCCCCACGAACCCGTAGTCGACGTCCGAATGGTCCGTCGTGATCACCACGGCATCCGCACTCTCCAGTCGCTCTGCGGTAAGCTCCACCGATCTCTCGGATGCGCCTTCGATCTCCAACTCCGCTACGAACGGGTCGTGGAAGTCGACCACCGCGCCACGCTGCCTGAGGATCTTGATGATGTCCAGTGCGGGGCTTTCCCGAACGTCGTCGACGTCCGGCTTGTACGACACGCCCAGAACCAGGACTGCGCTGCCTTTGAGGGGTTTGAGTGCGTCGTTCAGCGCTTCCACGGTCCGCTCGACCACCCAGCGCGGCATCTCCCCGTTGACCTCCGCCGCCAGCTCGATGAACCGCGTCCGGTACTGCAGCGTCTTCATCTTCCAGGCGAGGAACAGGGGATCGACCGGAATGCAGTGACCTCCGAGGCCGGGGCCGGGGAAGAACTTCATGAAGCCGTACGGTTTCGTGGCCGCGGCCTCGATCACCTCCCAGATGTTGATGCCGAGCCGGTCGGCGACGACAGCCATCTCGTTGACCAGGCCGATGTTCACGGCCCGGAACGTGTTCTCGAGCAGCTTGGCCAGCTCCGCCGCCTCCGGAGATGAGACTTGCACGACGGTGTCGATCACCTCGCCGTACAGGGCAACCGTCAGCCGGTGACAGGACGGAGTCAGTCCACCCACGACCTTCGGCGTATTCTCGATGTGCCAGGTTGGATTCGCCGGATCGACACGCTCGGGGCTGAACGACAGGAAGAAGTCCTCGCCGGCGAGGAGGCCCGTCTCTTCCAGCATGGGCTGGACGATATCCCTCGTCGTTCCCGGATAGGTCGTGGATTCCAGCACCACCAGCTGGCCGGGTCGCAAGGTGGAGCGCACGGCCTCTGCCGCGGCTACCACGAACGAGAGGTCCGGGTCATCCGTCTTTGACAGCGGTGTCGGGACACAGATCAAGACCGCGTCCGCCTCCGCGAGTCGGTCGAGCTCGAGCGTCGCCTCGAATGGTCCGCCCTCTACCGTGAGCTTCGCGAGCCGCTCGGACGTCACATCCGTGATGTGTGAACGGCCGGCGTTCAATCCGTCGATGACTGCCGGTTTGACATCGAATCCTAGCGTCCTGAAGCCCGCCTCGGAAAATGCGACGGCGAGGGGAAGTCCGACGTATCCAAGTCCGATGATGCCCACGACGGCGTCGTGGGACTCTAT